>NZ_WJID01000034.1:0-70763 GCF_010994055.1 Gracilibacillus thailandensis
CTGTTTCACTTAGTTTTCATAGAATTTTTTACAGTTCCAATTTTAAAAAATAAACATCTACTTCTTCAATGATAAATGTCGAATATTAAGCAAGTAATAAATTGTTGTAAAATTATGATGAATTTTCCTAAAAAAGGGCAAATATTAAAGAGTAATGACGTTTTGTTTTCCCATATAAGAAAAGCGCAGAGCGCCCGCTTAGAAACGTAGCGACTGGAACGAATTAACTGAGATAAAGGAATCACGGTGAGTTTACGAACCGATGATGACTTATCGTAGGGCAATTCGTGAAGTCGCCTAGTTTCTGGGCGCTCGGAGCTAGACATCTGCTCAAAATTTATACTTTCTTACCATATAAAAAAGCCAAGTACGAGTACTTGGCCAAATTTTATTCTATATATTCTTTTTCTATTTGTTTCGTACTTCTTACCGTATCAATGTGGCGCACCATTCCTTCAATTTCTTCCCGTTTATCTTCTAAAAATGGTGGTAAAGATAGCTTTTCACCTAATGTTTCATATGGTTCATCTCCCATAAAACCTGGACCGTCAGTAGCTAATTCGAATAATATCTGGGGTGCGACCCTTGCATATAATGATTTAAAGAAGAAACGATCGACATATCCGGAGGTCTGAAAACCAAATCGGCGGTAATGCTCATCCCATTCGTGTAATGTTTCAAGATCATCAATCCGGAATGCAGCATGATGTACGGTTCCATAACCTTGACGCGCCATAGGTAAGACAACATTCTCTTCCACAATCACCTGTGCTCCATTTCCGCCTTCACCCACTTCAAATAAGTGAGAAGAACCTTCCTGATCTATTTCGGAAAACAGCAAGACTTTTTCCATGACTTGCTTGAAATATTTATAATCTTGAATACGAACAAAAATCGGACCTAAGCCAGTGATCGCATACTCTAATGGAATAGGACCACCTTGCCATGGAGTACCAGATGCAACTCCTTCATTATTTTCGTCTGAAATTAACTGGTATTGCTGATCATCAAAATCAACAAAATTAATTACTTTTTTACCGAATTGTTCTTTAATGCCATCATGTTTTACCTCTAGCTTATCAAACCGTTTTACCCAGTAATCAAGGGCAGCATCAGAAGGAACACGAAAAGCTGTACGATAGATTTCATTTGTACCATGGGAACCTTTTGGGATACCAGGAAAGTCAAAGAAAGTCATATCTGTCCCTGGACTACCTTTATCATCTGCGAAAAACAAGTGATAAGTTTGTATGTCATCCTGGTTAACAGTTTTCTTGACTAATCTCATACCTAATACATACGTGAAAAATTTATAATTCTCTTCTGCACTACTTGTTATAGCTGTTACGTGATGAATACCTTTCAAGCTGTTCATATTATCATCTCCTATAATTAGGGAATATTGTTTCGAATTCGAGATAAATATAACAGAGAGAATTGGGAAAATCAATTAATAATACTTCACAATTAGCTTTAGCTTGGAGCGGACATTTATTCCGTTAATTTGGGTGAAATCCGTATTTGGGGAGTGCCTTCGGACATCTGTTCCGCTATTTAGGCAAAAAGCTCGGAATTTACAGCCAATATTTCCAAATAGCGGAATGAATGTCCGCGAACCTTCTCAAAATTGCAGTTTTGTCACAAATAACGGAACAGATGTCCACTTTCCCCTCTCTATAAGCGGTTCACTGTTTAACTTTTCCACCAATCATCAAATACTGTAACAGGTTCTTCCCGTTTATGACGTGTTTTTAAGAACCAGTTTTCAATTGTTTCTGCATCTTTATCTGACACTTGTTTTCCTTCTAAATAGTCATCTATTGCGTCGTACGTCACACCTAAAGCTTCTTCATCCGGTAATTGCGGACGGTCCGTTTCTAAATCTGCAGTAGGCGTTTTCTCATATAGACGCTCTGGACAACCGAGCATTTTAAGAATTGCTTTTCCTTGGCGCTTATTTAAGCGATATAATGGTAAAATATCTGCTGCTCCATCACCATATTTCGTAAAGAAACCAGTGACTGCTTCTGCAGCATGATCCGTACCAACGACAACGCCATTACATGCAGCCGCAATATCATATTGCACTTTCATACGTTCACGTGCTTTGGTATTTCCTTTGACAAACTCACTAATATCGCCGATTTCCTTCTCAACTGCAGCTTCACTGGCATCAACAGCCGCCTTGATATTCACACGGACCGTTCGACTAGGCTTAATAAAATCAAGAGCAACGAGACAATCGTCTTCATCTGCTTGCTCTCCGTATGGTAGACGGACTGCGATAAATTCATATTTTTCTTCACCTAGCTCTTCATTCAATTCATTAATGGCTGTTTGGCAGATGTATCCTGTTAATGTTGAGTCTTGACCACCAGAAATTCCTAATACAGCACTTTTCAGAAAAGAATGTTTTGTTAAATACCCTTTGACAAAGTCGACACTACGACGAAATTCTTCTTGTAGATCGATCTCCGGTTGCACTTTTAAAGTTTCAATAATTTCTTTTTGTAAAGAACGCATATATATGTCCCCTTTCTGTTATTCAACCTTCTGCTTTACTTTTGCCTTAATGTCGCGAATCAAGTTCATTTTATTCTCCCAACATGCTTCACTTAAATCAACTGGATACTCTTCCGGTTTCATTGTTCGTTTGTACTCTTCCCATAAAAGCTTCATATTGCTAGCTGTGTAATTCTGGATCTCCTCTAAGGATGGGCTTTGATAGTTAATGTTGCCATTTACAACAACATCCTCATGTAGATCCACAGCTGTAAAATTTGTTACAAACTTACTAATATAGGTATGCACTGGATGGAACATTTTCAAACGCTCTTCTGCTTGTGGATTCTCATGCTCTAATGCGATATAGTCTCCTTCTGAATGACGATTTTCATTATTAATGATCCGGTAGACCTTCTTACTTCCTGGCGTTGTAACTTTTTCCGGGTTAGCAGAAATCTTAATCGTATCAATCATTTCACCATCTTCTTCAATAGCTACTAATTTATATACGCCACCTAATGCTGCTTGATCATAAGCCGTAATCAACTTAGTACCAATACCATAAATATCGATTTGTGCGCCTTGTGCCTGCAGGTTTAGTATCGTATATTCATCTAAATCGTTGGATGCAATAATTTGAGCATCAGGAAATCCTGCATCATCTAACATTTTTCTCGCTTTTTTAGATAAATAGGCCATATCCCCACTATCTAAACGAATACCTTGGAATTTTATTTGATCACCAAATTCTTTCGCAACACGAATGGCATTCGGGACGCCAGATCGTAATGTATCATAAGTATCAACGAGAAAGACACAGTTTTTATGTGTGCTGGCATATTTTTTGAAGGCAGTATAATCATCTCGATAAGCCTGCACCATTGAATGAGCATGGGTTCCGGCAATCGGTATCCCGAACAGCTTTCCAGCTCGGACGTTACTTGTAGCAGAAAAACCACCGATATACGCAGCTCTTGTTCCCCAAATGGCAGCATCCATCTCATGAGCACGTCTTGTTCCAAATTCCATTACGGTACTGTCGCCTACCACATGTTTAATCCGGGCAGCTTTTGTTGCGATCAATGTTTGGTAATTCACAATGTTAAGCAAAGGTGTTTCTATTAATTGCGCCTCTGCTAAAGGTGCTTCGATTCGCATTAATGGTTCATTGGCAAAGACAATCTCCCCTTCTTTCATCGACCGTATCGTACCTGAAAACTTCATATTTCGTAAATAATCAAGAAAATCCTCTTCATATCCACCAATTTCTTTTAAGTAGGTTAAATCACTTTCCGTAAAACCGAAATTCTCAATAAAATCTAATACACGATCTAATCCGGCAAAAACAGCATAGCCATTATCAAAAGGAAGTTTGCGAAAATACAATTCAAATACGGCTTTTTGATTTGCTTTGCCATCACGCCAATAAGTTTCTGCCATATTGACTTGATACAGGTCAGTGTGTAGCATCAAGCTATCGTCTTCATACGTCATTGTTGTTCTCCTCCAAATTCTGTTACTCTTGCTTCCCAAGTATGTTCAGTCTTTCACTCTTATATGCAATAGTTGTCATCATCTTCTTTACCTATAGTTTAACCCTTCCATACACTTATGTAAAAAAGAATACTTATTAAAGAACCTATTTAACTGTTAATTATAACAAAACGATGAACAGTTGTCAGAAGAATTTTACAATACTGACCAATTTGGTATGATGGAGAAAATGAGTACATAGGAGGAGTTAGATGACAAATAAAGTAGTACTTGCAGGTGGAACAGGATTTATCGGCCAGTATTTCCAACAGAAGTTCGAAGCACTCGGATATAAAGTAATCCTAATTGCAAGGAAATCGCCTGCTATTACATGGAATGATCATGAGAGCATGGTTGATGCTTTAGAAAATGCTGAAATGGTTATTAATTTAGCAGGAAAATCCGTAAATTGCCGTTATCATGAACAGAACAAAAAAGAGATTCTTCAATCTCGAACAGGTACTACGAAATTGTTAGGAGATGCCGTAACAGCTTGTGAAAATCCTCCGAGACTTTGGGTCAATGCTAGTACGGCTACGATTTATCGGCATGCAGAAGATCGGCCGATGACAGAAACAGATGGTGAAATCGGAACAGGCTTCTCTGTTGATGTTGCAACGAAATGGGAAAATACTTTTTTCCATTTCACCACACCCCAAACACGGCAGGTAGCATTAAGAATCGCGATTGTATTAGGCCCTGATGGCGGTGTTATTACACCTTATAAAAACTTAGTGAAATTTGGCCTCGGTGGCATTCAAGGAAATGGTAAGCAAATGTTCAGTTGGATTCATGTTGAAGACCTATTTCAAATTATTGTATTTTTGAACAAGCATGAAGAATTGGAAGGAGTATTTAATTGCTCATCTCCTAATCCGATTCCTAACTATCATTTAATGAGAGTATTACGGGAGCAGTTGAACCGACCTGTTGGTTTATCAGCACCAGCTCCTTTGTTAGAATTAGGTTCGTTTTTTCTACGAACAGAAACGGAATTAATCTTAAAAAGCAGATGGGTTATACCAAAAAGATTACTAGATGCCGGTTATACCTTCCGTTTTCCAACAATTGAACAAACATTAGCAGACATACTGTAAAGGTTATTTTAGAAATATCAGCATTGTTAGTATGTTTTTTGCTAATAATCCGCTATACTAGAAATAGTCGTTTAGTTTCGCTAACCCTTATTGGGGGCAATCCCCTACTAAGGGAAGTCTCACTTTAAAAGGTAGGAATCGTGCATGACGGATCATAATGAAAATATTACGAGAATTGAATTAGACGGAAAAGAATACATATTAATTGGAACTGCTCACGTATCAAAGCAAAGTGCAGAGCAGGTTAAACAAGTAATTGAACAGGAACAGCCTGATTCCATCTGTGTCGAATTGGATAAACAGCGTTATCAATCCATCGTCAAAGGCAGTAGCTGGCGTGACATGGATATATTCCAAGTAATAAAAGAAAAAAAAGCTACTTTATTACTGATGAATCTAGCTATATCCTCTTTTCAAAAACGGATGGCGAAACAATTTGGTATTAATCCTGGACAAGAGATGATTCAAGGAATTGAATCAGCCGATGAAATAGGTGCAGAATTAGTGTTAGCTGATCGAAATATCCAAATCACCTTCGCACGCATTTGGCGAAGTATTGGTTTAAAGGGGAAAATGATGCTTTTAACACAAGTATTAGCTGGCGTTTTCTCTAAAGAATCAATCTCGGAAGAAGAACTGGAAAAAATGAAAACACAAGACTCGATTGATAGTGTGTTACGTGAGTTTTCGGAAGCTTTTCCACGCCTAAAAAAACCATTAATTGATGAACGAGACCAATATTTAGCACAAAAAATAAAAAAAGCACCTGGTGAGAAAATCGTGGCAGTTTTAGGAGCTGCCCATGTACCAGGAATTACAAAGGAAATTCAAAATAACCACGACCTAAAAAAATTAACGAAATTACCTCCAAAGTCGAATGTACCAAAGATTATTGGATGGTCCATTCCCTTAATTATTATTGCGTTAATTGCATATACCTTTTGGTCCAATCCTGTAGCAGGTTGGCAGCAAGTAGTCAGTTGGTTACTTTGGAACGGAGGCTTTTCCGCATTGGGTGTAGCCTTGGCGTTCGGTCATCCTTTATCGATTTTAACCGCATTAATTGCTGCGCCGATTACATCTCTTAATCCCTTAATAGCTGCCGGATGGTTTGCAGGGTTTGTACAAGCGCTAGTGAAAAAGCCTCACGTATCCGATTTTGAAGCTTTAACTGATGATGTTCACACGGTAAAAGGGTTTTGGAACAATAAAGTTACTAGAATATTGCTGATTATAGTTTTCGCCAACCTTGGTAGTACACTAGGAACCATTATTGCAGGGACAGATATTGTTCGATTATTTATTAATAATTTATAGGTAAAAAGGACTTTTCTTTACGAAAAGTCCAATTTTTTTCGTTATGACTAGAACACACGTTCGATTTTGTGGTATACTATAGACAACCCTCTACATAGAAAGGGGGTGTGGAATATGGAAGTGGTGCTAACTATTATTGGGTTAGCTGTAGGTATCATGGTTGCTTGTATTAATTTAGTAACGGCGATCATGAACTTTAAAAGGCATAAGAAAAAGGATCACCGCTCTGCCAAGCGATGATCCGAGTAAAAGCCACACGAGTGTGAGGATTATTCCTCGCACTCACTCCATATTCTACTTTCATTATACAAGAAATATGTATGATATGTAAACGAATATTATTCACAATTTCCGGCTTTTATAATGCCGCTCCATATTCTTAACGGCCGCTTGTTCTATTTTTGCGAAGTTTGTCATATATGCAATGAATCAGTAACAATATGTCATAATATTCGTGTTCCCCAAACTTGTCAATAGCATTTTTTGATTATATTTTTCTATTTTCACCTTTTTTTTCCTGATACCTTTTAATAAAACGGCTTGATCAACTAATTCCATTATCGCTTTTAAATATTGGTAAAGTAATCCAAAATTATTACAAAAAATCCATGCTATGATGTAATCGTACAACAAAGAACAAGGAGTGGATCACTTTATGATAAAGAAACTATCAATGACGCTTCTACTAATTGGAGCGCTAGTAATGACAGCAGGTTTTTCATCTAATTCAACATTGTATGCTAAGCAACATGTGCAAAGTAATAATTTTCAATATGTTTCAACAGAGAAATTCTCTGAATCTACTATACAAGAGCTAATAGAGAAATGTTTCGGTAATGCCAATGTTGAAGTAGAGAAACAGCCAGAGCAAAACGAAAATCAAAAAGAAGCGGAACAACCAGAAAAAGAGCAAACACCTGCTGAAGAGCAACCAGAAAATAATAACGAAAATGAAGCACCAGTAGAAGTACCAGTTGAGCAAGAAGAAACACAACAAGAAACATCTGTTAAAGAAGATAATGCTCAAGAAAATACAGAAGAGCAAGAACAAACAACAGAAAATAATCAAGACGCTGATATTAGCGAATTTGAACAAGAAGTTGTTGCATTAACAAATGAAGAGCGTCAAAAACAAGGATTGCCAGCATTGGAAATCGATGCAGAGTTAAGCAAAGTAGCTAAACAAAAATCAGAAGACATGGCTACAAATGGTTACTTCAGCCATAACAGTCCGACTTACGGATCTCCTTTTGATATGATCCAACAAGCAGGTATCGATTACCGCACTGCTGGTGAGAATATTGCTAAGGGTCAACAAACACCAGAAGAAGTAGTAAATGCTTGGATGAATAGTGAAGGCCACAGAGCAAACATCTTAAATGAAAACTTTACTCATATCGGAGTTGGATATGTCGAACAAGGGAATCATTGGACACAACAATTTATTGGTAAATAAGTAACGGGGATCTTTTCCCGAATCTGCAAACACCTAGAGAATATGTATTTCTCTAGGTGTTCTTCTATTTAAGCTTTTCTCTTAAACACATTCCCTAACAGATAGAAGCAAATACCGATTAGGATGAGCCAGTATAACTCGATTGTTATGGACGGTCCAAAAGATGGCATAAAGTAGAACAATGCCAGAAAAATACAAAATGGCAAAGTCCCAAAGACTATCCCCGTAACCAAGAGTTCAAAGACCTTTGATACATTTTTAAAACAAGTCCAAATAATATATCGGATAACACCACAAACGACAAGAAATGCAATCCCTAATGATAATAGCGTATTAACAGACAAGGTTCCGATATAATACGTTTCATTCGATTCCAATTGGCCAAATCCATAAGAAAGAATTGAACTAACTAAACCATTAACAAATGTTGCTACACCTAGAAAATAAAACACCCCCATAAAAAAGAGCATGATTACTTTCTTCGTAATGACTTGTGGCAATTCACCAACTATTTCATCTGCATACTGTTTTGGATCTGTACCAAACAACTCAGAAGCATCTTTCCCTTCATGTTGTAATATTAGCAAATGATCCAGCAGTTCCATTAATACCTCTTCCGTTTCAGCTTCTGACTTCTTATAAGACAGACGAACATACATCAGCATATCTTCATATATTTTCTTATTTTCTTTGTTCAGCAGCTTTCTTTTTTCATTATTCTCTGCAATTAAGCTTTGCATTTAGATTTCCTCCTTATCACTTAATAATTGATCAACTGGTTTTTTTAGATATTCCCAATTTTTTCGAAAAGTCTCTAATGACTCTTCTCCTGAGTCTGTCAATGTGTAATACTTACGATTGGGCCCACTAGGTGATTTTCTCATTTCTCCTTGAATGAGCTTTTCTTTTTGCAGCCGTAGTAATATGGGATAAATGGAACCTTCACTAACATCTAAACCCTGGTCTTGCAATTTCATGGCTAATTCATATCCATAAACGGTCTCCTTGGAAATAATAGCCAAAATACACCCTTCTAATATTCCTTTCAATAATTGACTTCTGATTGCCATCTCATCACCTACCTTGTATTGCAAGTTACTGAAGTTAAGAAAAACCGGGAAAGCCCCTCCTGTCCAAAGTAGTTATTTTGACATGAATAATAGGTGTAACAACCGCTGCGGCTATCCCGCTTCAACTCCTGTGGGAACTGTTTTACCTGAACATCCACTTTTTCAAGCGGTTTTTGCTTGGAAAAGTTAGCTGAAGGTAAAACCCCACGGAAAGGGAAGCGGGCAGCCGGAGCGATGCTTTCCGTCTACATATCATTTCCAAATGACCACCTATGATATAAAACACTATCATGCCGCTTATTATATACTTTCCTTATAAATAAATAAGAACAAGATTTAGTATCTTGTTATACAATATAGTTATATTATATATACCTTCCAGTTCTTTAGCAAGAAAAAACTCCTGAAAAGTATCTCAGGAGTTTGATGAAGGTTGTAAAATATATTCTAGAATCTCATGTAATTCAAGACGTTTTACTTGGTTAATCTCTATTTGCTGTTGTTGCAATTCTTTTTCTAATTCTACAAGTTGGTTGGTTACAATTTGAGTTGGGCTCTCTTCTATTTGCCAGACCCTAATGTCATCTTGGAAATGATCCGGCAAATCGGATAACCATAGTCTTGCCCAGCGATTTTGGATCTCATCCTTTTCAAACATATCTTTGATCTCACCATTATCTAATAAACAAATATAATCGCACAATTGCTTGACTTCCTCCTGCAAATGAGTAGCCATGACAATGGTGTGATCACCATCCTCCATAAACTGTGATAAATCTTCGCGCATTCGTTGTTGGGATATCAAATCTACACTAGCTGTTGGTTCATCTAATATTAAAAGCTCGGGATGATGCGCCATTGCTAAAACAAATTCTACTTTTTTCTTTGTCCCCATGGAACAATGAGCGAATTTCTCTTTCCGATTTATATGATACCGTTCAGTCAACAAAGTATAATATTGCTGATCCCAATTACGATACCAATGTCCAACAAGTTCAGCCAGTCCATCAACCGTTAATTGTTTAAACGCCTCATATAATCCCCCACCTGCAAATCCAATCCGCTCTTTGACTTGCACTTCATGTTGATTTATATCCATTCCTAGTACTTGAATACTCCCATTGTCAGGATTTCTTAACTTCATGATCGTCTGTAATAACGTACTTTTCCCTGATCCATTCGATCCTAGTAATCCAATAACCATACCTTTCTCCACTTTTAGATCAAGTGGGCCCAGTTTAAAATTATTATATGTTTTTACTAATGATTGAATCTCAACTGCAAAGTTCATGAACGATCATCTCCTCTCTCAAGATCATCAATTACTTTATCACATATTCCTCTTAGCTGTGTGAGTGAATAGCCCATCCATTTACTTTCTTCGAGCGCTTTCTTCAATATGGAATAGACAATCTCTTCTTTTATTTGATCCTGGGTATTCGACCCCAACGCCTTTACAAAAGTTCCTTTCCCTTGCACTGTTTCGATAAATCCCTTGTTCTCAAGATCTTGATATGCTCTTCTGGTTGTAATAACACTACAAGATAAGTCATGTGATAAAGCCCGAATGGAAGGTAGTGCCGCACCTGCCTGCAGTTGCCCACTAACAATTAGTCTTTTAATTTGTAGTTCAATTTGATAGTAAATAGGTTCTTTACTATCATCTGATACTACGATTGGTAGCTTCATTCACACTCACCTTCCATCTACAGATAATCTCTTTCCAAGAGTCTTTTATTTAATAACTTCGCCATTGTGATAACTCCCAATATACCACAGGTAAGGGAAATAATAACAGGAATAACAGGCGCTCTTGTCAGAAGTAAAATGGTCGCATTTACAATACTCGTATTCCAGACTTGATGGACAAGAAATAAAACAAGAATTAAACAAACCATCAAGATAAATGAATAAATATATAACACTTTTCCATTTGTACCAGATTCAATATACGGGTTTAAACTACCTATTACTAATGCATAACCAATCCAAAATAAAACGAAAGCTAGGAATTGATGATACTCAAGGTGAATGAAAATCGAATTTGGCACACTAAACGTTATCGTTAAATAGAACGCTAGCGAAAACAGTACAAATATAACGAGCATAAATAATATTCGGCTTAACGTCAGTACCTCCGTTGATACAGGTAAGGAACGATAAACGGCCAATCTTTTTCCAAATGGATCTTCTTTAATCGCTCGAAGGCTTACATATGGGCCCCACATAAAAAGCGCTGACAAACATGGGGTAAACCCAAGGAAAATTGCATCAACAAGAATACTATCAATATAAACAGTATAGCCATCAAAAACTAGCCGACTACCATATATATCCGCATCTTCAAATAAATTAATTATATTTAAGTAAAAAGTTGGTGTAATAATTATTCCGATAAAAATCGTGAACAGCAAAGTCAAAATGATTCCAGGAATTTGCATCTTTAATTCTTTTTTTGCTATCCACCAAGAATCTTTCCACATCTTAATATCCACCTCACTTATTGCTCTTCGAAAAATCTTTCGATAAATGGATTTTCTACATTCATAAATTCAAATCCTAATGCTGCTAGTATTCCTAATAATAAACTCCAACCAACAATACTTATTGTCATCCATACTGTTACTTGTCTCTTGGTTCCTCCGAAAACTAAACATAAAAACGCACTAAGATGACTCCCAATCAAGAATGGACCAATTAGCGTCAGACCTGGGAGTCCATATTTTTTCCAAATGTTTTCAGCTTTCGTAGCTTTTTTATTAGATTGTTGCTTCTTTTTCCTCCTCCACTGTTTTATTTTGTTAATAAATAGAATAACAAAATAAACAGTTATAAGATTCCCTAATACAGCCAATATAAAGGTTGGAACAGGTGATAGTCCTGCCACTACCGCTATCGGTGTAAGATATACAGCTTCCACAAAAGGTATCGCTGCCAATAAGAAAACCAAGATATAAGCCCAAATCAATTCCATGAATTCCATTTTTTCACCTCAAATTGTTATAGTGTTTATATTAATATATACAGTATAACAATATTTATTTCCAGTCAAGACCTTTTTTATTATCTCTGCTTTTTGGGAGATTTGTTTATTACATAACATATAAGAAAAGCGCCCGCCTAGTTTCTGCGCGCTCGGAGCTAGACAGGCATCCAATTTTTATACTTTCTTTGCATTTAACAAAAAAAGCTGACCAGAGGTATTTAATAACCTCAGATCAGCTTACTCCATAGTCTATGCCATTTCTTCTTGTACTTTCTCTTCTTTTTCCACTTGTTTGTTTGATTTCCACAGTTGACCGATCTCTTCCAATGTTTTGTTCTTTGTTTCTGGAACAATTGTCATCACGAAGATGAAGCAGATAACGTTGATGACAGCGAACATCCAGAATGTAAATGAGCTACCCATATTATTAATGAGTACTGGTGTAAATTGACCAATTGCCCAGTTAGCTCCCCATAAGAAGATGGTTGCGATCCCTACTGCTTTTGCCCGTAAGTGGTTCGGGAAAATCTCTGGAATCATAATCCACGGAATAGGTCCCATCGACACACAGAAGGAAGCGGTGAAACCTGCAATTAAGATAATCAATAAGACGCCTGAACTTGCTGGTTCAAAGTAGAAGACACTTCCAATTAAGAGCATGAAAATTGCCATTAAACTAGAACCAATTGCCATCAATTTCTTTCTACCGAGCTTATCTATTAAAAAGATTGCCAGAATTGTAAAGACAACTTGTACACTACCAATAATACTTGTCGCTAAAAACTCTGTATTGTTTTCAAAACCGACACTACGGAAAATATCCGGACCATAGTAAGTTACTGCATTCATACCGATTACTTGGTTGAATAGGGCAAGGAAAATACCGACACCCATTGCCATTCTTAATCCAGGCTTTACAAGTTCTTTTACAGAACTGCTTTGTTCCACTTCGATAGAGGCTTTGATCTCTTTTGCTTCTTTCTTGGCAACTTCATCACCATTAATTCGTTTTAGAATATGAAATGCCTCTTTATCTTTTCCTTTTTGAATAAGATATCTTGGACTCTCTGGAATAAAGAATAAAAGGAATAAGAATATGATCCCTGGAATTGTTCCATATCCTAACATCCAGCGCCAGCCTAGTTCTAATCCCCATTCATGTGTGCCACTATTTGCTACAAAGTAATTAATATAGAAAGTGGCACAAATACCGAAGATCGTGAATAACTGATACAACGAGCCTAATCGTCCACGAATTGCTGGCGGAGCACATTCACTGATGTAAGTAACCGATAAAGCGGATGCAAAACCGATTCCAAGACCACCTAAAATTCGTGCTAGTACTAATGTTGTTACATCTATCGCAAAAGCTGAACCTAATGCTGAGATGATGAAAAAGATAGCAGACATCATCAATAACTTCTTACGTCCCCAACGATCACTTAAAAATCCGGATAATGCAACCCCTGTGACACCACCAACCATGACACATGAGATAACCCAACCTTCCATCGCTGGACTTAAATTATATATCTCCTGCAAATATCCGATTGCACCGGAAATAACAGCGGTATCAAAACCGTATAAAAGACCTGCCATACCAGCAGATGCTGCAATTAAAATAACATACCAAAGTGAATGTTTCTTTTCCATGATAAATCCCCCATTATGATAAATTTGATATCGTTTTCTTTTTAGCTAAGTTAGAACCTTTTTTGATCCGCTTTCATTACGTAATAAAGGTTTATAACTTTAAGATATTTATAATTTATCATGTATACACTTTCATGGGAGCGTCATCATCTTCACTTTTTTGTTATTTGCTAGATTATTTTGTTGTATGTTGTGAAAAAGAAAAACTTGGCTGATCGCCAAGTTTAAACAAAAGTCACTTTTATGATTTCTCTTCTTTCATTTTTCGCGCTGTTTCTCGAAGACTTTTTTGTGTTTTTCTCTCCCTTTTGTTCTCGAGAGCGACCCTCAGACCACTGTTAAGAATATTGCTTACGGTATTCACTCGGGCTCAGTCCAGTCTCTTTCTTAAATACTCGACTAAAATAATTAGGATCCTTATATCCAACCGTTAAAGCAATTTCTTTTAATGATACTCGCTCATCTAATAATAAGTCTTTTGCCTTTGTCAGCCTGGTTTGTGTCACATACTCAACAAAAGTAAATTGAAAATGCTCTTTAAACAATTTACTGAAGTAATAAGAGCTTAACCCCACTGTCTCAGCTACTTCTTCCAATGTTATATTTCTTTGATAATGGGCTTCAATATATTCCTTTGCCTGCATCAACAGACCTTGAACTCCAGTTGAACGCCATTCACTTATCTGCATCATTACTCTTTGCAAGTGAACCTTAGCAGCTTCCCTGATCTGTGTCGCTGTTTCAAACTGATCAAAGCTCATTTGGATATTCCGATCCAGACCTAGCTCTTTCATCATTCTTGTTAAGATAATAAAAAAGTTTTCGATTGTCTTTTGGATGATTTGGACCTGATAACTTGCATTCTGTTGTACCGATTGGAAATAGCCGTCAAATAACAACGTTCCCTGCTGACTATCTCCTTTTTTAATGGCTTCTAGTAAGTCTTTCTCTTCCTCAAAATGGATCCGTTCTTTTCTTTTTTCAGCCATTTGTTCTGTATAGACTTGATATTTAGCGCCAGAGTGGGTTTGCACTTGCTCTAAAGCATATAGTGCTTCTTGATAGGACCTGGAAAAATCCTGTAAATCAGTAATAACTGCTCCTACCCCAACACAGAGCTGACAGTCATGCAATTCACGCTGTATATCCTGTATAACATCTCTGGCAAACTGATCCATTCGATAATCACCATACTTAACGAAAACTGGAACTTGATAACCTGTCAGCGGTCCTACAAAAACATCATAAGGTAACCTTGTTAATCCGTCTTTTAGTGTGCGATACCAGTTACTTTTCTGTTCACGGGCAGGTCTAAGCACCTTTGACTGAAAAGAAAATACAGCAGCAAAGCCTTTTGTATTCTCGACATCTAGCCATTTCGTCCAATCTTCGGCGTTGAACTCATGAACATGATCCATCATTAACGTTAAGATAAATTCCATCTCTACCAATGCACTGGCTTGTTCTAATCGTTCATTTAGCTCATTTTTTTCAGATAGTTCTGCAACCATTCGATCGTAAGCTTCTAATACTTCTGATACTTTACTCGGCTTTAACAGGTATTCTTTTATGCCAAATTTCATGGCTCGTTTAGCATATTGAAACGTATCAAATGCAGATACCATGATACATTTTGTTTCCGGTAATGTCTGAAGAATTTGTTCAATGGCTACCAAACCATCAAATTCTGGCATTTTAATGTCCATTAAAATAATATCAGGTCGATGTGTTGTGGCAAGCTCAACTGCTTCTTTGCCGTTTTTTGCTTCTGCAATAATTTCAGCATTTGATCTGTTTCGTTCTAAAATCATCCGGATTCCTTCTCGTTCAATTGCCTCATCATCTACAAGCATAACTTTTATCATTTTGTCACTCCTTTCTTAGCTTAATGGTTACTTTGGTTCCTTTACCGACCACTGATTGAATAGACACTTCACTTTCTTTATCAAATAACTTGAGGCGATCGATTACATTTCTCATGCCAATCCCTGTCGAATGCCCTTTTCTATTCGTTTCTGTATTCTCATCTGCTGTTAATAAACGATCAATCGTTTCCTGCTCCATCCCTACTCCGTTATCGGTTATTTCAATCCATACTTTTTCTTCCTTTTGATAAATGGCAAGGGTTATTTCTGCACCATCTGCCATTTCCTCAATACCATGCATGAAGGCATTTTCAATAATAGGCTGTAACGTCAGGCAAGGTATTGGGGTTTGTAAACATTCTTCCTCAATATCCTGATCGAATGTTACCCTATCACCGAACCTCGTTTTTTGTATGAAAAAGTATTCCTTCACGATCTCTACTTCATCTTTCAAATGGGTTTCTCTATCTAAACTACCGATATTATAACGTAACAACGCCGAAACAGACGAGATTAAATCACTGGTTCGTTCTGCTCCCTCAATATACGATGTTTTGGAGATCGTATTTAATGTGTTAAATAGAAAATGAGGATTAATTTGATTTTGCAAGCTCTTCAATTCCATTTCCTTTAACAATTGAGACATCCGGGCTTTTTCCTTCATTTCCCGAATCGCCTCGACGATATTCCATTTCATTTGATTAAATGTTTCTGTTAAAATTTTTAGTTCATCCTTTTGTGGCACAACGACATCTTCTACTGTATAATTCCCCTGTGAAATTTCCTTGGCAGCACCAGTTAGGCGTTCAATCGCCCTTGTAATGCCATTAGAGAACCATAAGGCAAACAAAATACTAAGGATGATCACTGAAATAAAAATAGCAGTCCCCATATTTTTCGAATATTGAACCCGCTGGTCTTCCAGTTCTATTAAGTTCTGATAAACAGTAAGTTCTGAATTAATTAATTCTAAGGTTTTCTCATGAATATAAGTTGCACTATTATCTGCTTCATTCAAATAATAGGAATATTGCTCAATATCATCTTGTGCTACACCTTCTGCAGTTAAATCGGTTAATTCTAAAAAGCTTGTTAATAAATGGACATAGTTTTTCTTATCTATACTTTCTTCAGCAGCTATCTCAAACCGCTCTTGTAATTCGTTTAATTGTTGCTTGTCCTCCTCATAATATTGGAGGTTTTCATCTGTTGGCTCATGCACATAAATTTGCAGTGATTGATAGGTTTGATCTGTATTATTTGTTATTTCATTTAATAAAAAATAATGAGCTGAACGTTCATCATGTAATTCAACAATTCTTTGCGCACTTTGTTCACGAATGAAAAATAAAATAATCACTAATAACAGAATAGCAGCGAAGTATATGAGTAGTTTTGTTCTAATCCTAATCATCAATATCCTCTTTTCTAACTACAGATGCATTCGTATGGTAAACATCCTGTACTTCTTGATTATTCATCAAGTCCAGCATTAACTCCACACTGCGATTTCCCATTTCATATGGTTTTTGCCCAATTAATACATCCACTTTTCCCTCTTCCAAAAGTGCAATATTCGCTGGTAATACATCGAAGGCAATCATATATAGAGATTCTTCTATTCCCAACGATTCAGCAGCAGCAACCATACCAATCCCATCTAATGCACTTGTGCCATATAACGCGGTAATATCAGGATAATCACTTAACATATTATGCGTCTTCTCTTCCGCAACTACTCTCGTAATATTTGACTCTTCAACCGCAACAATATCAATACCTGGCTCTTGTTCGACAACATCTCTAAATCCTTCGACACGTAATTGATGATGAGCGTTTTCAAAACTACCTGTGATGATCCCTACAGTAGCTTCACCACCCGTGTCTTCAAGCAATGCCTTACCAGCTAGTTTTCCAGCTTCATAATTATCCGTTCCGATATAAGTTGACCGTTTACTCTCCGGTGCATCAGTATCAATCGTTATAACTGGAATCCCCTGATCTACTGCTTGATTAATCACTGGTAAAAATTCATCATTCAACGCTTGTACAATAATGCCGTCCACTTTTGATTTCATCGCAATGTCGAGAAGCTTCAGTTGTTCTTCTGGATTGGAACGTCTCGGCCCCTCATACTCGATAAACACATCATATTTTTCCTCCATATCTTTTGCCCCTTCACCAACTAATCGCCAGTAATCATGATCCATTTCTTCTCCAATTAGAGCAAAATGATAGGTTGGCACCTGTTCTTTCGAAGTCGCATCCGTAATCTTGGATTGGAATGCTTTAGATTGTATATAAAAGTATATCGAAAAGCTTACCGCTATCATAAAACATGAAATAAGGATTATATTCATTAACTTACTATTTCTCATGTCACCCTCCTGTGTTCCAATGATGATACGAATTATAATAGCACACCAAATCTGAAACGAAAACCAACTGCATCTAAGTTTAATCGTCCTAAATATGGGAATCGTACATTATGTAAGCACCATACTACGATTGGAGGTTAGTTTCATGATTGATCAAAAGTACCAAAAACTACTCGATACTTTACACATTTGCATGACGAAATGTAACCATTGTTTTAATGCGTGCTTAAAAGAAGAAAATGTCGACATGATGACGAAATGCATTCAACTTGATCGTGAATGTGCTGAGATTTGCAGCTATTTACAGGGAGCTATCACAAGAAATTCCCCGTTTATTAAGCAATTAGCTACTATTTGTGCAGAAATTTGTCAAACATGTGGAGAGGAATGTAACAGACATCATCACGATCATTGCCAAAGATGTGCGGATGCATGCTTCCAATGTGCAAAAGCTTGTAGAGAAGTTTCCTAACCTACCATTAAGAGGAGTGATACTTATGCCTTGGGATACAAGTGATTATCCAAGTTCATTAAAAAACTTAGAAACTCCCATCAGGAAAAAAGCGATTGATATCGCCAACGCTATGACCGATGAAGGATACCAGGAAGGACAGGCTATTCCGATTGCAACCGAACAGGCAAAGGAATGGTATGAAAACGCATCTGATCAAGAGATTCAACAAGCCAAACAAATGAGTGACGAAGAGCTTCGGAGTCGCGATCAAGATGCACAAAATAGTAGACCCGAGCTATTGAAAAAAGGTGAGCACGTCATTCCTCATGAAAATAGCTGGGCTGTAAAAGTACAAGACGCCAAACAAGCTTCTTATGTTTTCAACAATAAACAGGAAGCTATCGAGAGAGCAAAGGAAATTGCCGCTAATAAAGGAACCGCTGCTATAATCCATAAAAAAGACGGTTCCATTCAAGAAAAAGTAACTTTCTCAGAATAATAGTTTAATCGTTTTAGTATCGGGTATCAGATTAATACAACTAGAGAAAGGGGTGAATCATTCATGGCCAACAACCAAGGAAAATATGCAAAAGGCAATCAAAAAAATAGCGAAAATGATAATAATTAATATAAGAAGGCTGACCAGAGATATCTCACACACTTTGGTCAGCCTTTTCCTTGATAGTTAATAATGAATGTACTTGAATAGTCGTAACTAGCGGACTTATTATTGCCAGCTCTCTTCCTTTATCAATCCCACTTGTTTACCACCAGGTACTTCTACAATCCGTTCATCAACGATTAACCAAACCGATTGCGCTGATGGGTTGTAGACAAACTGGCTATTTGCTGAGAAATGCAATCTCCTAAAAGCCATGATATAATCAATAATTTCCATATTGGTTGCATACCAGATATCTTCTTTACCTCCAATAAATTCGGAGAACTGTTCAATTAACTCCCAATTATCATCCTGATCAAATTCATAGCTATGTCCCCACACATAAAACATATATAAATATTGTTTTTTATGTAAGGAAACAAACTCTTCCGCCAGTTGTAAAAGATTATGGTTATGATGACACGTCGGATTCCATTCGAGAAAATCATCTGGCATATTGAAGTGGCCTGTACTATTTACTGTTCTTGCATATTCAATCCCTAAATAGGGCAATACTTCTTTTATGAAAGAGTTATAAGAACCATTCGGATAGGATAGCCCCCTTACCGGGTAACCTGCTAGTTCTTCAAGCCTTTTTCGATCTTCCAGTATTTCTTCTACTAGCTGTTCTTTCGGAGAACGTTCAATAGTAGGGTGTGTGACTGTATGTGCTGAAACTTCATGTCCCTGATATAAGGACACTATTTCTTCTGCTGGTATTCTGTCTCCTTCTCCTAGTAAGCCCGAATTCAAGTGAAAAGATCCTTTAAGCCCATAACGATTAAAGATATCGACTAAACGTCTATCCGCCGCTTTCCCATCATCATAGCTCATCGTTAATACTTTGAATTTCCCTTTTGGAAAAGTCATCACCACTTTTGGCATTTGAGTCATCTCCTTTTTAAACCGCTTCCATTTCTATTGTAACGTATGTTAACCTAAAAATCTGCTATTTAGACCCGATCGAAATGCGTATCTTTAAAACCACTAGAATACTTTAATCCATAGCCCACCATTCGATCCATCCCAATATGTGCTGTCCAGATTAAACTTATCGCCAATAACAAATCATGAAAAAGGAATCCGATTAATACACCAGCAAGCGAAAGAACATACGTATGAAAAAGGTTATAAATAACGGAACCGATCTTGTTATTAATTAGATATCCAAGCATCGCGAGATCTGGAGCTAATAACAATAGTATCAGCAATATCCAGCCAAATGAGAAATAAAAATATGCATAAAGACTTAACGCAAAAACAGCCGCTCCTTCTAAATGTAACAATAATTTATTCACAGTACACCGCCTTCTTTTTTTCTTACAACCATTCTACTACAAGTCATGATTAAGAATAATTAAAATTACGTTAATTTTGCCTTATAATAGTACTAGATCACTATTTTCTAAACAAAAGGGGAAAACAAATGAACTTTTCGATATTACATAATCAGTATTCTGTTATTAAATTAGCACCACAAGAAAGCATTCCAACTCACCTAATGCAAACTGATGAGCTAGTTTCCGTCTCCTATACGAAAGAGGAGTGCTCAATCGTTTGTAATAGTAACATAACGTTTGATGAGAGTATCGTTATCGAACGTGAAGATGGGTGGCGTTGTTTAAAAATTGAGGGAGTGCTTGATTTTGCGCTTACAGGTATATTAGCCAACATAGCGACCACTCTTGCTAATCATGAAATTAGCATTTTTGCTCTGTCTACGTTTAATACGGATTATATTATAATAAAGGAAGAAAAGCTGGAAAAGGCGACAGCAGTGCTAACTGAGGCTGGACATCACGTGAGTAATTAATTGACTGATAAAAGCATGGTTTGTCTATTAGTGGCGAAAAATGTAATTCATGCGTATATAACCGGGAAAACTGCTAGATGAAACTTTAAGATTTCCCTGTGAAGGTAGATTAACCGGGAAACCTATCTACATAAATGATAAGTTTTCCCAGTAAAAATATCATTACCGGGAAATCCATCCAATAGAATGAGAGGTATTGCCGGTAATAACGATTTATGAATTCGGCTAGTTGCTTGAAACCGATAAATGCATGCACTTTATACTTTGCGAGCTAACCAAAAAGAAGAAGAGGTGCTAGTCTCTTCTTCTTAACAAGCTATATTCTTTCATAACTCTTTCCCATTAGTATTAATCACATTTTGATACCAGAAAAATGATTTCTTTTTGCTACGCTCAAGTGTTCCGCTACCACCGTCCTCTTTATCAACGTAAATAAAACCATAGCGCTTAGACATTTCGCCTGTAGATGCACTCACTAAATCAATGCAACCCCAAGCGGTATAGCCCATTAAATCAACACCATCCTCTATTGCTTCTCCCATAGCGACAATGTGATCACGCAAATATTCAATGCGGTAATCATCATGGATAGAGCCGTCTTCTTCTACTACGTCTTTTGCACCAAGTCCGTTTTCGACGACAAAAAGTGGTACACGATAACGGTCATATAATTGATTTAAAGCGATTCTCAAACCAGTTGGATCAATCTCCCAACCCCAGTCACTTGCTTTCAAGAAAGGATTTCTTACACCAGACATAATATTACCATCCGCTTGTTCTTCACCCGCTTTTTGCATTTTCTCTGTACGGGACATATAGTAACTAAAACCAATATAATCAACTGTATGTTCTTTCATTAGTTCTAAATCGCCTTCTTTGATATCTAACTCGATATTATGTTCTTTGAAGTAACGAGTCATGAACGCAGGATATTCACCACGGACTTGCACATCTGCACAATAATAGTTAAACAGACGCTCTTCCTCTAGCGCATGCATAACATTTTCCGGATTAGCATCATATGGATAAACTGGCGCATATAAAATCATACAACCAATTTGGGCATCTGGAATTATCTCATGACAAGCTTTTACCGCTAAACTGCTTGCAACAAACTGGTGGTGAAATGCTTGGAATGTTGGCGTATATTTGTCCTCTTCCTTTTGGATCGAGAAACCGAGCCCCATAATTGGCATGATGAGCCCACTGTTAATCTCGTTAAATGTCATCCAGTATTTCACTTTGTTTTGATAACGCTCCAAAATCGTTTTGGCATAACGCTCAAAGAAAGTCACCACTTCTCGACTTCTCCAACCACCATAATTCTTGACTAAATTAACCGGCATTTCATAATGAGATATAGTCACGACCGGTTCAATATTGTGTTTATGCAGTTCATCTAACACCCGATCATAAAAGGCTAGTCCTTCCTCGTTCGGTACTGTCTCATCACCGTTAGGAAAAATTCTTGTCCAAGCGATTGACATTCGAAATACTTTAAAGCCCATTTCTGCAAACAGCGCAATATCTTCCTTGTAACGATGGTAAAAGTCAATAGCCTCATGATTCGGATACGTATATTTTTCCGTATTTACTTCAAAGTTAAAACCAGGTTCTTTTAAAATATTTAGCCGGCCTTTTCCACCTGGTAAAACATCTGCTATATTTAAGCCTTTATTTCCTTCATGAAAGCCACCTTCAATTTGGTTAGCTGCAGTAGCTCCACCCCACAGAAAATTTTCTGGGAATTGATACGTTTTTGTTGGCATGACGTAACCTCCTGTTATTCAATTCTATTTGCATTATAGTTTGGATTATAAGCAAGGTAAATATGATTCCATCTTTCTGTTGTATATAACAACTTTCGTGACATGTTTCACTAATGTAACAACCTGTAACACTTTCTATGATTATGCTAAAATAAGAGAAAGACTATTTAGGAAGAAGGGATTCTACCTCCATGTTTACCCATGAAATAATTGCTTCCTTTAATGAATTGGAATTAACGTTGTATAACTATATATCCAAAAACAGTGAAAAAGTAGCTTATATGAGAATTCGTGAATTAGCGGATGAAACACATGTATCAACAGCAACGATTTTACGCTTCTGTCGTAAAATACATTGTGATGGCTTTTCTGAGTTTAAGGTAAAACTAAAAATGCACTTAGAAGAAAATAAGCGGACAGTTATCAAAAGTCCTCAGCATTCCATTACAGAATTCTTCGAACGGACACTAACCGGCGATCTAGAGGAACAGATGGATAGAGCTGCCAAATTAATAACAAATGCTGACAGTGTGATTTTCACCGGGATCGGCAGCTCCGGTATTCTAGCAGAATATGGAGCTAGATATTTTTCTAGCATGGGGAAATTTTCAGTCTATATCAAAGATCCTCATTATCCGATTCATGCTAAATTTCGCTATAACAGTGTAACCATTGTACTCTCGGTGTCGGGAGAAAACCCTTTTACCGTAACTCAAGTTAATCAGCTCAAACAGGAAGGCAGTCAGATTATTAGCATAACGAATCATAAATTATCTACAATAGCAAAGATATCAGATGTAAACCTTGCGTATTATGTTACAGAAGAATGGTTCCAAGATTCCAATGTCACCACACAAGTGCCTGTTGTTTATATTTTGGAATCTATGGCACGAAGAATGAAGAAGCCATAAGGACAATGTCTTTTCCAAAGTAAATAGTCAGCAAAGTCAGCCCTAATAACACAAGAGTTTCTACTGTACCACCGGTTTTTGTTGTGAATGGAAATCTTACAGTAATGTTTACTGGATAAAGTAATTTTATTCCTTGCTTTGTCATAGAATCTAATAGGAAGTGGCTGATCATTCCAATAATGACACCTATAATGAATGATCTATTACTAGTTATTAGTGATAATACAAATCCAACTAACAGTAAAAATAATAGACTATGCGTAAAAGTACGATGACCAAATAACGTATTAATCAATTTAGACAGGAGTGGAAATTTTCGGCCAATTTTACTTCCTCCATGACATATGTCTGGTATTAATCCCCCTATAGCTCCTGCAAATATAAACCATGCAGGATCATAATCTGTAAAAGTGGCCATCACAGTAGTTGCTGCGATCCCACCCATAATATGTGTTTTTCCTGTCATAATATTATATCTCCTTTTCGTGTTGCGGATAAAATTATGTAATGAAGGCATTTATCATACCATATCGATTCTGTTCTATCAAGAATATATGTTCGCTATTCGTTTAAAATCTTTAGTAGTTTAATCATTTTAGGGAGGATAGTCATGACATTCATTGTATTTTTTCTGGCAGCTATCATAGTAATTTTCGCTGCCATTCAATTAAATAAATATGGAGACGTCATTAATCAAAAATCAACATTAAGTGGGGCTATGATAGGAACCTTTCTAATTGGTGGAGCAACAAGTTTGCCTGAATTAACAACTAGTTTAACTGCAGTCTATATTGACAATCCCGATATTGCCGTTGGAAATATGTTAGGTAGTAATGTGTTTAACATTTTGATTTTAATGGTATTTGATCTTATTTACCGAAAAAAAAGAGTATTTAATAGAGTAGAACAAAGCACACATCTCCCGGTTGCAAAAGCCGGATTTGTAATGACCGCCTTATTAGTCATTGCCATTCTTTGGGACAACTCTCCCAGCTTTTTTCATATTGGTTTCGAGATGTATCTACTGATTATTCTTTATTTATTTGTTGTGAAGAAACTCGATCATGAGGAAGAAGATATTGAAGTAACATCTGATTTAACATTAAAACAAGGAGTCATTCGTTTTATCTTAGCTGCGATTACCGTCTTTCTTGCTGGTAGTACTCTAACTATTTCCGGCGACGAAATTGCTGATCAAACAGGAATGAACTCCAGTTTTGTCGGAAGTTTCTTAATTGCTGCGGCAACCTCTTTACCTGAATTAGTCACTGTACTTGCAGCATTTCAGATGGCCAAATACTCTCTTGCAATTGGTGCGATTTTAGGTAGTAACCTATATAATCTGCAACTACTGGTGATTACAGACATCTTCCATCAAAAAGGTGCGATTTTAAATATGACAAGCCTATCAAATGTAATGACAGCTTTACTTGGACTGATGATGATCTTCTTAACTATCTATGCATTACAAAGACCAATAGTCAAAAATGTAATCATCTATGCATTACCATCATTAACAACCATTGTTCTATATTTTATCGCTACCTACATCATGTTTTAATGCTATCCCTCTGTCCTACTTTTATACATCTCGATCCATTCATCCACTGTTATTTTGGTGGATAGTTCACCAAGCAACTCGAAAGGAACTTTTTTAGGATTTGTAAATTGAATACAGCTTTTACCCATATTTAATTTAGTAGACATGTGATTAGGATATTCCTTGTGAAACCAGTCAAGCAATTCCTCATCAGCATAGATGCCCATATGATAGACAGCCAGATGTTTCTTTTGTGCTGCAATACTTATAAAAGGGAGTGGTGTACCTTCCTGGACATGGTATCCTTTAGGAAATGTTGCCAATGGAACAACGAATGAAGGCATGCCATATTGCATTTCAAGTGCAAAACCATCTGGAATATTCTCATCAATCACATGATAAAGTCTAGTAAACGGTTCGTGCCATTTTTCTTCTTTATCTTCTAAATATGTTTGAATGATAGTTTCCGACATCAATACGCCTCCTCATTTTTCTTTCTATTATAGCACAGACCCAATATGCTTCTTCTATTATTCGTTGTAGAAAAAACATAGCGAAGGCCGACCGTTTCGACTCCTAAGGGATTAGCATGATCTGAAGATCCACTTTTGCAGGAGTATATACTCCTGCAAAAGTTAGCTGAAGAGCATGCCCCTTGGAAAGCGAAACGGTCAGCCGTAGCGGGTTGACTTACACTAGCTAGCTTTCAAAATGGCAACTCCATCTGTAAAAGTTGTGATATCGATGGTTATATACTTTCTTTCCATAAATAAAAGGATAGGCTTAAACCTACCCTTTTTGTTTATTCTCCGTTCGTTACTTCTGGACTTTCTGTTTTGGCTTTAGCTAAACTATCCTTGATTTTGGATTCGTTAGTGGATGCGACATTATCTAACATCCCTTTTAAGTCAACACCAGATACATCTTTTAATGTTTCTGGTAATTGGCTCATTAATTTAGTTACATAATTACTCATTCGCGTTGCACCGTCGCCATCGCCTTTTCCATTATCAACAACTGTTACCTTGTCAATAGAACGAACAGGTTCAGCAATTTTACCAGCAAATTCAGGAAGCATGTTGATAATCATTTCGAGGATCGCTGCCTCGCCATATTTCTCCATTGCTTCGGCAATTTTTTCTTTCGCTTCTGCCTCTGCTAAACCTTTTTGACGGATAGCATCTGCTTCGGCTTCCCCGTCCAAGCGTATTTGTTCAGCTTCTGCTTCGGCATTTTTTACGCGAGCAACTTTGTCTGCTTCTGCTTTTTGTTCAGCCGCATAACGCTCTGCCTCTGCCTTTTTGGAGATTTCCGCTTCATATTGACGTTGCTTACGAAGTACTTCTTTTTCGTCAATTTCAATTTGTTTATTTTTCTCAACCAATTGGATTTGCATTTCTTCTTGTTTAACTTGTTGTTCTGATTTTGCTCCTTGTAATTTATAAGCCATATCCGCTTCTGCTTTAGCCGTGTCTTGATCACGCTTATAAGCTGCTACTTTGAGTTCTTTCTCTTTTGTTGATTCGGCAATTTGCGTTTCGCTTAATAGCTCTGCACTTTGACTTTCGCGTTCTGCTGAAGCTTTTTGAATACGAGCATCTCTCATGGCATTTGCTTCAGCAATTTGGGCGTCTCTTTTTACTTCCGCAATACGTGGTTTACCTAGTGCTTCCAAATAACCATTTTCGTCTTGCACATCTTTAATGGTGAACGAGACAATTTGCAGCCCCATTTTCTTTAAATCAACAGCTGCTTGCGTTTGTACCTCTTGTGCAAAACGTTCTCGGTTTTTGTAGATTTCCTCTACAGTCATCGTTCCTAAAATCGCTCGCAAATGACCTTCCAATACTTCTTGCGCTTCTTTTCGAAGTTCTGAATCATCTTTCCCTAGGAATTGCTCCCCTGCTGTTGCAATTCCTTCTGTGGTACTTTGCACTTTAATAATCGCAGTTCCATCCGCCATTACTGGTACACCATTCTCGGTGTAAACATTCGGTGTAGAGATATCTAAACTATGAGAACGTAAGCTAATGTTTTCTTTCTGCTGGAAAACCGGCAGGATAAAGGCACCGCCACCACGGACGATCTTAATGCCTCCTCCATCATCTGTTCTGTGTACGTTCTTGCTCCCTAAAAAACTACCTGTTACGATCATAGCATCATCTGCGCCTACTGTTTTATAGCGAGCTGCAAATAGAATCGCAAATGCTAGGATAACCGCTACGACGACACCTATAACAATCAAAAAGTCCATTCTTAGCCTCCTAATTAAAGTTCATCTAGTTCTGAAACATATAAAATCTGATCTTCAACCTTTACAACAACAACTTGTTGTCCTTGCTTAATAATCGTTTGGTCAAAGCTTTTGGCCGTTTCATTACGACTGCCGCTTGTAGAGGAAATGAATACTTCTCCCATACCTTGAGCAGGAATAGTAGTAATTACCTCACCAACTTTTCCTTCTAGATCATGAATGGATATAGAAGTAGAGGACTCAGCATTCGACATTGGAATCACAAGGAAATAGTAAATAAGTAAATATGCTCCTATTCCTATTAATATACTAATAAGTAAGACATAAATATCGTTTAAAGAAGAATATTTCGTAAGTAAAACACCTGCTCCTCCAATAACAGATAAAGTACCAAAGACTAGTAATGGATTGAAAAAGTCTCCTAAACTATCGAATACACTATCTAAGATTCCATCCAAAACATTGCCTAATAACAAAGAAAAAATCGCAACTGCCAAACTCCCCCATAGTATCCACCAATAAATATCTAGTACTCCAATATGTACACCTCCTGATGATATTTCTTATTAATATATACGAATCAAAAGGAAAAAAGTTCCCAATTTTTCGCACAAAAGTAAATAACAAAATAGTTATGTAGCTTTATTACTTTTTATCAGATATAACTTCTTATTGATTTTAAACTTCAAGCTGTTCACTAGCTTGTTCAGATCGTTGACCTTTAGTAAACGTAATAAAAGCAAACATAAAAAGAGATAACCCTGCAAGTACTAACGAAACGATCATTGTTGGAAATTGATCCATAATACTACCTGTTACCAGTGGAAAAACAATGCCTCCAACTCCCCCAGCTGCTATCAATATACTAGTATTTCGTTCGGTACTTCCCTGAAGCATTTGGTTAGCATATACAAGAGCAATGCCAAATATCCCAGCCATCATTAACCCGATCAAGACAATGAAGACATAGCCTAGCCACAAGCTGGAAATAAAGCCTAGACTCGCAACAAACACGACTGTTCCTAAACAGCAAACCATTAAATACCGGGCATAGTTCATTTTTTCTGCTAAGTAACCAGCTACCAATCGGCCTGCAACCATCGCTCCCCAAAAGATTGTGACGGCTAGCGTTGCCGCAAAAGTTTCTGTGTTTAATTTACTTATAAGAATAGAGGGTAGAAAGTTCATAATACTGACTTCTGTTCCGACATAAATAAGGAAAAACAGAATAAATCCAATAAACAGGAGATATTTCCCTCCTAAAAATGTCGTTGATTCTGTCTGCCTATCTTCTTCTTGCTCGATTGATTTTGTCATCAACTTATCATCCAGTGACCCAAAGGAAACCTTCATCCATATCACACAAATAATAAGCGCATACAAACCCAACACTAAAAAGGAATAACGCCATAACTCTGTCGACGCTAACCAACCGGATATAATCGGCATAATCAATGAGCCTATCCCAAAGAAAACTTCTAATCTACTAAACGCCACTGCTGGTTTATCTTTAATCGCATCAATAATAAGCGATCCTACCAATGGCTCGATAATCCCAAATCCTAACCCACAAAATACAGCGATGATCAACCACCATGTCCATGGTATTAGTGATACGAATGCCATTTGTGCCAGTCCAATCGATAGAATCGCGAATATGACAGCACGTCTTCGGCCTAAAAATTTTGATATATAAGACGAGCAAATAACCCCTGCCAGAAAACCAACTGATTGACAGGCTATTAAAATACCACCATCTGTATAATTCCGGTTATAATAGTCCAAAATTTCCGTTAGCAAAGAACCTATAATAATATGTGTTAGTCCTATTAACAAATAGGTAAAGCAAGCAATCCATAGTAACCGCTTCATAGTATCCCCCAAAGTAACAGATTTGTTCATCCTAGTTGGTGTTGTCGATTATTTTGGTTTATTCAACAAATCTTCACCCTCCCTTGTTGAATCGAAGCCTTTCTTTACTTAGAACAAAGAGTTCACGTGGAGATATCACGCGAACTCTATTATTTAACTAGTTCGATTCGCCTTCTTGTAAAACTTGATTCATGCTTTTAATGATTCCAAAATGCATACCCTCATGATAAATGATAAAGCTTACACAATCTCCAACCGTTAAAAATTTTGCACCTGTTGAAGTGGTATACACTTCCGGAATAGCCTCATCTAAACTTTTTGCTTGCAATGAAGCAAGCCTTTCCAACTGACCCTCCAATAAAGTAATTAACTCTGTTGTTTCCGGTGCTTCCATTGTCCATTGTTTTGGTGAAGTACCAGGGCTAAATAATTCTGGGAAATTTATCGGAAACTTCGCATTTTCGCCAATCAATCGAAAAACAATGTTTTCAAAAGCAACATAGAGATGACCCAAGTTCCATTTAATATGATTATTAAATCCTTTAGGCATGATCTCTAACCGTCTTTCTTCCAACTGTTTAACATAATCAATGGTACTTTGTCTTGCAAATTGCAACTGTTTCAAAAGCTCATCCATCCAATTCATCACCTTTCTTACGTTTTTTATGATGTAACGGTTTTGCCCTTCACCGTAACAACCGTGCAAAGTATCCAGGAAGCATAGCAATCTACCAAAAAGCCAGTCACCTTACAATATATAGAAAAATAAGAATTATATTCAACCCCATTCTATAGGATATATGCCGAAATATCCACATCAACATTACACACTGGCTAATGTTGTTCTCTTCCTATTAGAGTTTCGCATACTTTTCATTAATAGCAGCTTTTATTTTATCGCCTTCGAACAGGGAACGGCATGTGCCACCTTCATTATCGGACCATTGCCATTTTTGAAATATTTCACCCCAAAATGATGATTATGATATAATGGAGAACAAATGTTTCTGTTATGAGGGTTCGGTGAATCAATGTTAGTCAAGAAAGCATATTAGTTTCGCATCTATCCAAATAAAGAGCAAAATACTATTATTACAAAGCTTAATGAAGGGGTTTTATTCGTATGATCACATTTAAAAATGTTACCAAGCAATTTACTGATGGTACGACTGCTGTAGACAACATGAGCTTCTCTATTGAAAAAGGGGAATTTTTTGTGCTGATTGGACCGAGCGGTTGTGGAAAAACCACTACGCTTAAAATGATGAATCGTCTTATTCCACTTTCCACTGGAACCATTTTAATTGATAATAAAAGAATCAGTGATTACAACATCGATGAACTACGGTGGAATATTGGTTATGTTTTGCAGCAAATTGCGCTTTTTCCACACATGACGATCGAAGAAAATATTGCGATTGTTCCAGAAATGAAAAAATGGGACAGGGATGACGTTAAAAAACGTACAAATGAATTATTACAAATGGTCGGCCTTGACCCTGATACATATCGCGACCGTCAGCCACATGAACTTTCAGGTGGCGAGCAACAGCGAGTGGGAGTTATTCGCGCCTTAGCAGCAGACCCAGATATTATCCTAATGGATGAACCATTTAGTGCATTAGATCCAATCAGCAGAGAAAAATTGCAAGAAGATATCATCGATTTACAACAAAAAATTAATAAAACGATTGTATTTGTTACCCATGATATCCAAGAAGCGCTTAAGCTTGCAGACAGAATCTGCATCATGAAAGAAGGGAAAATCGTGCAGCTCGGTAGTCCAAAAGAAATTCTGACTAATCCTGTTAATGATTTTGTCCGTGACTTTATAGGTTCTACTAACAGCATTGGTGCCACTTTTCATTTAAACGATATGATGCAACCTGCAAGTGATGGAAAACCGTCTATGACAATTGACGCCTCCGCTTCCCTTGAAGAAGTTTTAGATATGTTATCCAAGGAAGAAACCATTTACGTTACATCAAAGGGGAAAACTGTTGGACAAGTAAATCGACAAACATTGGTACAATACTTATCCTCCTCTTTAAAAGAAGGGCGGGGAGAATATGTCTGATTTCTATGACATGTTCCAAGGTAGACAAGGCCAATTATGGCAAGCATTGTTGGAACATATCCAAATATCGTTCATTGCCTTATTGTTCGCTGTATTCATTTCAATTCCTATCGGTATCTACTTGACCAAAAAGGAAAAAATTGCAGAAGCTATCATTGGAACTACCGCCGTTTTACAAACCATACCTTCCTTAGCTTTATTAGGCCTTTTCATCCCTTTATTCGGTATCGGCAAAGTACCAGCAATCATCGCATTAATTATTTATGCGTTATTACCAATCTTGCGCAACACGTATACAGGGATTAAAGAAGTAGATAGTTCCTTAATCGAAGCTGCAACAGCAATGGGAATGAATCCATCAAAAAGACTGATGAAAGTAGAACTCCCTCTTGCAATGCCAGTCATTATGGCCGGGATCAGAACAGCCATGGTCTTAATCGTCGGTACAGCGACACTTGCTGCTTTAATAGGAGCCGGTGGTTTAGGAGATATCATCTTGCTAGGAATCGATCGCAATAACACATCACTTATTATCTTAGGTGCAATACCCGCTGCACTTTTAGCCATTGTTTTTGACTTTTTATTAAGGAAGATGGAGAAATTTTCTTTCAAACAATCCATCGTGACGATCATTCTAATTATCATCATCTCTTTACTATTTATCATCGTGCCGAATGTAATGAAAAATAATCAAGATACCATTGTCATTGGTGGAAAGCTAGGGGCTGAGCCGGAAATATTAATTAATATATACAAAATATTAATTGAAGAAGAAACAGATCTGCAGGTGGAATTAGAACCCGGACTAGGCAAGACTTCCTTTTTGTTTGACGCATTGCAATCAGGAAGCATTGATATTTATCCGGAATTTACGGGAACAGCATTATCGCAATTTTTAAATGAGACAGCCTCAAGTAATGATGCCGAAGAGGTATATCATCAAGCACATGATGGATTATTAGAAAAGTATGACCTGAAATTCTTACAGCCTATGCAATATAACAATACATACACATTAGCAGTACCAGAGGAATTTGCCGAAAAACATCATTTAGAGACTATTTCTGATTTGCAAGGAATAGAAAACGAGGTGCAGGCAGGGTTTACGCTCGAGTTCTCTGATCGAGAAGATGGCTATTTAGGAATTCAGGAACTCTATGGAATAAACTTCCCGAACGTTACCACGATGGAACCTCAACTTCGATATGCAGCTATCGAAGAAGGTGATGTCAATCTAATTGATGCTTATTCTACGGACAGTGAATTAAGGAGGTACCAATTACAAGTGTTGGAGGATGATAAAGGGCTTTTTCCACCTTATCAAGGGGCACCACTACTAAGACAAGAAACACTGGATCGTTATCCTAAACTAGAGGAAATACTTAACCAACTCGCAGGAAAAATTACCGATGATCAAATGCGTGAAATGAACTACCAAGTAGCCGTCGAAGGAAAGAGTGCATATGAAGTAGCACAATCCTACTTAGAAGAAGAAGGGTTATAATCATGTTACAATTGGTGGAAATAGTTGTGAAAGGTGATTGTTATGAAAAAAGTATTAGATCACATTGGGATTGCAGTTAGAGATCTGGAAGGCAGTATCAATTTTTATATACATGTCTTAGGTGGAGAATTGGTTGATCGCTATCGTAGTGAAGCCGCTGGTGTCGAGAGTGAAATTGCGATCATCGATATCGACGGTGCTCGTACAGAATTATTGATGCCCACCAATAATACAACCTCTCCTATTGCTCGTTTCATTAAGCAGAAAGGAAAAGGGGTTCACCATATCGCTTATCGCGTGGATAACTTAGATATAGCAATTGAGGATCTAAAAAAAGAGGACATTCGCGTGATGGAGCACACTAGACGAGTCAACAAACACGGCAGACGATTAATTTACTTAAACCCTGCTGATACAGAAGGAACTATTATCGAATATTGTGATTATCCTTAAACAAGGATATTACATAGTGCCTAGTCCCAACATTTATATTCCGTTCGTTACTAGAATAATGATAAAGTGAGATCAGTCGGGGTTTGGATCCCTGCTGATTAATAGCGGGTGTTAGCGTCTGTTATCCCCCACTTAGACTTGAAGCTTGAATTGGGGGTTTTACAGACGGTTAGCACCGTGATTAAAATATTGAACAAATACTAAATGGACATGACATGTGTCTTGATAGAAGGCGAGAACGCATCTTATGAATATAAAATGGAGTCACAAAAAAATTGAAGAGGCTAGTGGTAAAATTTCCTTCAAAAAAGGACTTTCCTTTTATCGTTCGAATAAAGTATATCTTAAGATTTTCACTGCTCATCGTTGCGAGGCAATCGTAGCCGGAAAAGAAGATTTTCATGTCACAGTTGAACAGGATGAAAGTGGTCGTATAAATACAAGATGTAGCTGTCCTACATTAGCTTCTGTCAAAAATGACTGTCAGCATGTAGCGGCTGTTTTACTGGCGATATCTGAACATTCACCAAGAGAATCACGCTCTTCGTCTAGTTCAGAAATTTCAGAAGGACTAATGACTCTATTAGAAAATCGCCGAGTCCGTCCTAGTGCCCAACAGCCACGATTTGAAAGCCGGCAAGTACTTCCATTAGCTTTCACATGCAAACTTATTACCAATAATCAGGGACAATTCCTGTTTGGAATTGAAATTGAAGTTGGTACTACTAAAGTTACCAATATCCGCGCCTTTCTGAAGCAGGTGAAAGAACACGGTAACTATCAGCTAACTAGTTCATTCACTTACAATCCAGAATTGCATTGTTTTTCAACTGATACAGACGACATTATCCAACAACTGATTCAAGTGATGAATGACGAAACAGCATATGGTTATGATCGGTTAATAGATAAATTTGAATATAACATAGATCAGCTATTAGTTATTCCACCATCTCCCTGGCAACGACTTGTGCCCTTACTCACTAAAGCACCAGTTGTAAAGTTAGCAAATGGGGAGAAAAGGGTAGACAAACTCTACTTTTCTGATCATATCACCTTGCCATTATCGATTTCCATTACTAAAACTGACAATCACGATTCTCTGCTCACCGTTAAAGGACGAGATAAGCTCGTTATGTTAGATGCTTATCAAGCGCTACTGTTTGATGACCATTTCATACAGATAAAAGAGAAGGAATTTCACTACCTTTCTGAACTGATTCAGATACTAGATACTTCTAAAACCAATCAAATCCGGATTCCGCCAAAACAAACAGAATTTTTCATAGAAAAAGGACTACCTATATTGAAAAGATTAGGTCAAGTCCATTTACATGGTGCTGTCACCAATCAACTGAAGCAGAATCCATTAATTACAAAATTATACTTGGACCGAGTGAGAAACAGACTTCTTGCTGGGGTGGAATTTCATTATGGGAATATTTTGATCAATCCATTGGATGATGAACAAATCGAAACAGCATCGATTTTGATAAGAGATGAGGAAAAGGAAAATGCCATACTGCAAATGATGGATGACAGTCAGTTCGCAAAGACAGATAGTGGATACTTCTTGCATAACGAAGCTCTAGAATATGACTTTTTATACCATATGCTCCCGAAGGTACAAAAAATAGCACAAGTATTTGCTACAACTGCTGTGCGAAACAGGATATTCAAAGAGAATCCGCGACCAAAGATTAAAGTAAAGATCCAAAAGGAACGAACCAACTGGTTGGAATTCAAATTTGAAATGGATGGCATCCCTGACCAAGAGATACGCGACATATTATCGGCTTTGGAGGAAAAGCAAAAGTACTATCGTTTGCGGGACGGATCCTTATTGTCATTGGAAACAAAAGAGTTTGAAGAGCTTCAACGTTTTTTAAGAAGTGCTGCTCCAATTCAGGATAAAGACGACTTGGTAAGTGGACTACATGTACCAGTCATTAAGGGAATACAGCTACTAGACTCCGCTGATGATCAAGTATTCATATTTGAACAATCGTTTCGGCAGTTCCTGCACAATATCGAAAATCCTGATAATCAGTCAATTACATTGCCAAATAGTTTAGAGCCAATATTACGAGATTATCAGACATACGGCTACAAATGGCTAAAGACGCTTGCTAATCACGGATTTGGCGGAATTCTTGCAGATGATATGGGACTTGGTAAAACATTACAAAGTATCGCATTTATTTTGTCTGAGCTTCCTACAATCCGTAAGAAAAAACTGCCTACTCTGATTGTTTGCCCATCTTCCTTAGTGTATAACTGGCAAAGTGAGATCAGGAAATTCGCACCAGACATTCAAGTGGCTATTGTTGATGGAAATAGAACGAAGCGGGCCAATAGACAGACAAGTGCATTGGAAATGGACGTTGTCATTACTTCCTACCAGTTGTTACGAATGGACATTGACTGGTATAAGAAACAAGCCTTTCACACTGTCTTCTTTGATGAGGCACAAGCCTTTAAAAACCCCGTTACACAAACAGCACAGGCAGTAAAGAAGATACAGGCTGATAATCGCTTCGCCCTAACTGGTACACCGGTAGAGAATAATCAAGAGGAACTATGGTCGATCTTTCATGTCGTCTTTCCAGAACTATTTCAAGGATTGAAGGAGTATAGTAATCTCACGAGAACACAGATTGCTCGGAGGAGCAGACCCTTTTTACTTCGCAGGGTAAAAGAAGATGTCCTCTCCGAGCTGCCAGAAAAAATCGAATCAAGGGAATCTGTTGAACTGCTACCAGATCAAAAGAAGCTTTATGCCACTTATTTGGCAAAGCTTCGTCACGATACCTTAAAGCATCTAGACAAGGACACATTACGGAAAAATCGGATCAAAATCCTTGCTGGCCTGACACGGTTACGACAAATCTGTTGTCATCCTGCCTTGTTTGTAGATGGGTACAAAGGGAGTTCTGCTAAATTTGAACAGCTAAAACAGATTCTAGAGGAATCCAGGCTTGCTAGGAGAAGAGTATTGATTTTCTCACAGTTCACGAAAATGCTTGAATTGATAGGTAGAGATCTAGCCATTCAGGGAAAGTCCTTTTTGTATTTGGATGGACAAACTCCGTCAGAAGAACGTGTTGAACGATGTAATCAGTTCAATGCTGGTGAATGCGATTTGTTTCTCATTTCAATGAAAGCAGGCGGAACAGGTCTTAATCTGACTGGTGCTGATACGGTCATTTTATATGACACTTGGTGGAACCCTGCTGTGGAAGAACAAGCGGCTGACCGTGCCCATCGTATCGGTCAAACGAGTGCCGTACAGGTCATCAAGCTTGTTGCCCGTGGCACAATCGAAGAGAAAATGAATGATTTGCAAGAACAAAAAAGATCCCTTATAGAAGAGATCATTGATTCGAAGGAAAAAGCATCTTCCACATTAACGGAAGAAGATATTCGTGAAATATTGTCATTGTAGCGAGAATAGGGTTGAGGGGACATAGTGTTTGTCCCTCTCCATTCTAGTTACTTTTCACCTTTTGTTGATAGTCCCCATATAATAAGAGAGCTAGAATACTAAGAAAAATGACCATCATAAGCGATATGATCCATAAATGATTTACTTGTATCGTCCAGCCTGCTACCATAATTGAAATCGAAATAATAGGAGCAAAGATATAATAAGGCTTCGCATCATACAACCAGCCATAAGGGAAAAAGTGTGCACCTGTTATAATTGCAAAAAAGACTACCATTTGTTCAGGACTTTGGATAAATGCCCAGATAATCATCGGAAAATAGACAAGTTGCGCAAGGTTCAAAAACAATCCAAGCATCCCTAATGGATTATCAGCTAACTTCCAATCCGCTTTGATCAAAGCAGAAACAGCAAGTGCAAGCGGAAAAAGACAGGCAGGCAGAAATAATAAGATCACATTCTTCGTCTCCAGCGGTAGCGCTAACAAGTAAACAATCGTTATAGCAGACCAGATAATCGTTGCCGCAATAATAAAAGCAATCCCATTTTTCCCTTTAACAGAAGCATCTTGCTTCAATTCAAGTATATTCAATTTACTAACCTCCACCATTTTAGACTTAAACGTGGTGTATAAAAATCTCGTTGATTATCATTATTCTAACACGTAAAGAAGTCTCACTCCCTTAATCCTTCCAGCAAATGCTTCAGAACAACCATTGCTTCTTCTATTACCTCTTTTTGATCCAGTCGATTAGCTATCCATAACACCGCTTCATTCATTGCTCCTGATAAGCAATGTGTCATCGCCTCAATCGAAACCGGCTTTAGTAATCCTTGTTCCTGCATCAACTGTAATTGTTCTTTCAAAGAACTCATCGAGTATTTTTCGTCCATTTTCCGAAACATATCCCAGCCTAAAACGGCCGGTCCATCTATCAAAAGGATGCGTTGATTGTGGGATTGCACTGCCCCTTCCAAAAAAGCTCGACAACCACGGATTAGCTGCTCCCAGCTGTCATTACCGCTTGCCGCTTCTGCTTCTACATGTTCCCCAACTTCCTTTTGAACAGTTTCAAAAACAGCAAGAAAAAGTCCTTTTTTATTTTGAAAATGGTGGTATAGTGCCCCTCGAGTTAAATTCGCTTCTTTAACTATCTCTTCCAACGCTGCTTTTGCATAGCCATACTCTGTAAAGTGATATCGGGCAATTTTGATCAAGTTGTCTATCGTCTGTTCCGTTTCTAATTTGGTTCTTCTCATGCTGTTCCGCTCCTTACTCTACTTTTCGCAATAACTTTAGTGCATGCTCATGTTCTAATTTTACCAGAGTTCTTAACCCATTTTTAATTATTTTTCGATTCACATGATGATTGGCTTTCATCAGCTGATCCAACCATACTAAAACTTGTTCCGGAGATTCCTTCGTTAAATCATTCAGATGATTGGCTACTGATTTTTGCACATAAGGAGAAGTATCATGAAGCAAGCTTTCAAGCAAAGATAAATTGTTTTCAAGATCATTCTTCAGTGGCGGTATCTTTTTAGCCCATGGCAGTCTTGGACGTGTTCCTTCACTCACTAATCGTCTCACATGTGGGTTCGGATCTGTTATCCAATCTTGTAGATAGGTCATAGAAGAATTGGTATCTGCTATTAGATATGGACGGATCGCATATTCAGCTGTATGTCGTTTTGTTATTTCATACATCGCATGGAAGGAATGATCAAAATACTCCAGCCCATACTTTTCAACAAAATAGGCTACCGGCATTAAGAAATATCCGTTGGTAAACATTCCTTTTTCTGTTTTATTTTCTGGTCCAATAATCTTTAGTAAGATAGCTATAGCTTGCGGATAGTCTGATGGGAGATTTTGTTTCAACGCATCCGCGAATACCTCCACTCTAGCTTTCAATTCTTTATTCGCTACTTCTTTGGTTACTAACTCTATAAAGGCATTTTGGTCAAAGCCAGGATAAAACGGGTGAATTAATTCCGTTAAACGAAGGGCCAATTCCCGATCAAAGTAATATTTTACAGGGACATAATTGCCCATTACACTTCATCCTTCCATACTTCTTCTCTATATTGATCTTGAAACGATTCATCAGGTGGAATGACAGTGATCACATCAATTAAAACACCATTTGGATCACTTGTAATAAAATGTCTTTGCCCAAATGCCTCATCACGTAATGTAAGGTGTAAAGGAAGTCGATGTTCTTTGATCAGTTTCTGATACACTTGATCCACATCGACCACCTCAAAATTAAGGATCAGACCTTGTACGGACTTACCAAACGAAGATGGGACTGTTTCATGACTAGCTTGAAGAATTGCCAATTCAGCACCCGTCTCCTCCTGCTTCAAACTCATGTACCAATCCGCCTCAAACACGACAGAGAAACCAAAAAATTTTTGATAAAATTCTCCTGTTTCCTTTACCTTTTCAGTCATCAATACCGGATAAAAGCTGCTAGATTTCACGATTCACACCTCTTTTAATTTTGAATTTATTTTAACATACAAACAGCATGTATGTTAAATGATATGGTATACTGTTAATAAGTGTTAAGTATTAAAGGAGAATGATGGATGTATGAAAGCTTTTAATGATTTGCTTCAACTAGATGCCTTAGGGCAAAAGACGTTGCTCGATCAAAAGGAATTATCTGTCCTAGAATTAACTGATTTTTATATCGATCGAATTGAAACATATAATCCAACTTTGAATGCGGTAGTCACAAAAAGTTTTGAGCTAGGACGGGAGCAAGCAAAAAAAATGACAACAACGAAAGGTAAGGTTAAAGGACTTCCTTTTTTAATAAAAGATTTGAATGCGGTAAAAGGAATTAGACAAACAAGCGGGTCGCGAATGTTAAAGGATTTTATCGCTCCAGACAATGATGTGATCGTTGATCGTTTTGAACATGCTGGACTTATTTTTCTAGGAAAAACAAATACACCTGAATTGGGTTTTCTACCTACGACAGAACCTCTATTATTTGGAGCAACCAAAAACCCGTGGGATTTAGAGCGCTCACCTGGAGGATCAAGCGGTGGTTCTGCAGCAGCTGTTGCAGCTGGATTGATTCCTTTTGCACATGCTAATGATGGTGGTGGATCGATTCGAATTCCTGCTTCTGCCTGTGGATTGTTTGGTTTTAAGCCAAGTCGCGGAAGAATGCCTTATCCTGCTTATATGAATCATTTTTCTATCAATCACGCTCTTACTCGTTCTGTTAGAGATAGCGCAGCATTATTAGATATTCTAAATGGTGCTGGAGATCATCAACTATATCCAAGCTTTGCTTCACAGAACAACTTTTTAGAACGCGTCCATGAAACACCGAGAAAACTGAAAATTGCTGTTCAATATCAAGAAGATGAGACGATTCATTTTGATTCGGAGACAAGAAATAACATGGAGAACACCGTACAACTTATGAAGGAGTTGGGGCATGAAGTAGTCGAGGAAATGCCAGTAATCGATTTCCCAGAACTAGCCAAACATTTTATTAAAATTTGGATGGGGAGTGGGTCTACTATTATTAAGCATACTGGATTAATGGTCGGCCATGAACCTTCTTACCAAAACCTAGAACCTTTAACCTATGACATTTTAAAATATGGCCAAGACTTATCAGCGTTAGAATATGAGGAATCCCGAGTATACATCCAAAAGGAAGCCCAAAAAATCTTAGCTTTTTTCCAAGACGTAGATGTATGGATGACGCCGACTATGAATCAATTGCCAACAAAACTTGGAAAAGATACAGATCCAGCAAAAGATGGATTTCAACAAATGATGGATAACATGTTAGACTACAACCCATTTATGCCAATCGCAAATGCAACAGGACAACCGGCAATGAGTGTCCCAACCCATTGGACAAATGATGGACTACCCGTTGGCACGCACTTCTTTGGCAGACTCGGTGAAGATCAGTTATTGCTCCAGCTTGCTTCCCAGATTGAACGAGAAAAACCATGGTTTCACAACTATCGAAAAATTAGTGATATCATATTAGGAGGGAGGTGACCACCTCCCCTATTTTTTTACTCCTTAACAGATCCAGAAGTTAAACCAGATACGATCCGCTTTTGGAATAGTAGTACTAAGACAACGATCGGTACTGTTACGATAACCGTTGCGGCGGAAATATCGCCCCACGGAATAGAAAATTCACTTTGATACATAGATATTCCTACTGGAACAGTTCTCCACGTATCATCACTATTAATAGTTAAGGCAAATAAATACTCATTCCAAGCGGCAATAAAAACTAAGATCGCTGTCGTAAAAATACCTGGTGTTGCTAAAGGGAAGATAATTTTACGAAATGTTTGAAATGGACTAGCACCATCTAATTTTGCAGATTCTTCTAATTCGAACGGAATCTTGTGAAAAAAAGTCGAAAGTACCCAGATTGATAACGGTAAACTGATTGTAATATACGGAATAACTAATCCGATATAGCTGTTGCGTAATCCTAAATCCGTCACCAAATTAAAAATGGGTGATATAATCGCAATCTGCGGAAACATCGAAGCTGCAAGTACAACTCCTAAAAATATCCCCTTTCCTTTAATTGGCAACCTTGTAACAGCATATGCTGCAAACGCTGCACAACCGACTGCTAATACAGTAGTTAAACTAGACACTACGAAACTGTTTAACATATAACGCAATAACGGTCGATTCGTCAATGCAGCTTCATAAGACGATAGTGTCGGACTCTTGGTAAACCAACTGAATGAAGTGAAAATTTCACCTACAGGTTTGATCGAAGTTAAAAACACCCATATAAATGGAAACATCACTAAAAAAACAAAAATGGCTAAAAATATATAAAATCCAATACCGGCTCGTTTACTCATCTTTCGTACCCCCTTCTATTTCGTACGTCCTGCGAATAAATCGGAACCAATTAACCGGACATAGATAAAGCTAATTAATGCTACACATAGGAATACAATAACGGATAGCACGGAACCCGCTCCAAAATTCTGTTGTGAGAACAAGGTGATATATGCATAAACAGATATCGATTCTGTAGCATTCGCAGGTCCACCACCAGTTAACACATAAATTAAGTCAAAAACTCGAAACGCATCTAATGTTCTAAACAACAGAGCAACTAAAATTGCTGATTTTAGTAAGGGCAGTGTAATTTTAAAGAATTGTTGCCATTTATTTGCACCATCGACATTACTAGCTTCATACAAGGAATTTGGAATCGTTTGCAACCCAGCAAGTAATAATAACGCCATATATGGGGTTGTCTTCCAAACATCCGCAAATATAATGGCAAACATGCCACCATCAGAAGTGCTTAATAGCCATGAAGCACTCGGTATCATGTTTAATTTCTCAAAATAGTGGGCAACAATTCCTGTTTGACCATCATATAAGAAACCCCACATCATGGCGGCAACCGCTGTCGGTATTGCCCAAGGGATTAATACGGAAGCCCGCACGATTCCCCTTCCCTTAAAAGCACGGTTAATCAGTAAGGCAATTGCTAAACCTAAGACAAGTTCAAATCCAACAGAGACAACGGTAAAATAAAACGTGTTCCATAAAGATTGCCACATACGTTGGTCTTGGAAATATTTAATATAATTTGCAAAACCAATAAAATTCGATTCTAAAATGTTGTCACTTGTCCCTGCAAGCAATGACCCAGTTTGTTCGAAGCTTTGTGCTAACTGTTCATTGTCAGTAGCTTCCGCTATTGATTGGAACTCCGCTGCTATATTCTCCAGAGCACTCCGATAATCTGAAGCAAAATCATTGTCTACCTCGGTATATTTGAGTTCAGCGTCTGATATAGGCTCAAAGTTCATCAACATTTCATCTATCTGTTCAATCTTTGTATTAATTTCTCCATCACTTGTTAATTCCTGATGATAACCTTCAATTGTTTCCCTTGCTTGTTGAACTACTTCTAACTGATCTCCTTCAGCATTACCTTCTAGATCACTAAGCTGACCCTCGATATAAAAGTAATTGTCAACATACCGTTCTAAATCAATATTAGCGTTTAACATTTTTTGTGACCTTGTTGGGTCATTTAAGCGGTAATCAAATAGACTGTTATAAAAGGACTGTGCAACTGGCCATAAAGTGACAACGATAACAAGTAGTAACGATGGTAAAATCATCGCATAACCTAGCTGCTTTTCGTTAAGTTGAAATTTTTTCACTTTACCTTCCCTCCCCTTCTATCAAATACACCTTTCGAAAGATGTACTTGAAAGAAAAAGCAAGATGAGTTACACATGCCCATCTTGCTTTTTTTAGTTCCAATTGATACAAGTTAGTCTCCCATTGCTTCCTCCATTTTGGATTGCATATTTTCTGCAGCTTCCTCTGCTGATTGATCTCCAGTTAATACTTTGGATATTTCAATTTGCATGATATCAGAAATTTCTGGGTAAATTGGTGAAACAGGACGTGGCACCGCAGATTGTAAAACATTCACAAATTCAGGATTTGCAAATAACGGGCCAGCTTCTTGTACTTCCGGATCATCATAAAGCGCTTCCAAAGTTGGTGCGCGCCCTCCATGGACAGCAATAATTTTCTGTCCTTCTTCACCAGTCATAAACTTTAAGAATTCCCAAGCTTCTTCTGGATGTTCTGAATAACGGTTAATCATCCCCATCCAGCCTCCTAAAGTGGCTGCATGACCTTCGTCACCTGCTGGAAGAGGTGCAATATCAACATTACCAACAATAGAGGAACGATCCTCGTCATTGGATGATGCTTGTAAATATGGCCAGTTACGAGCAAATACCGCATCCCCAGCAATCCAAGCGTTCTCTGTTTCTGTTTCCATAAAGTTTAAAATATTGTCAGGAACAAAATCTGAATTAACAACTTCCGCTAATTTTTCTAGCCCTTTGACCGTTTCAGGACTGTTTACAACTACATTATTATCATCATCAATAACTTGGCCACCATAGGATGCAATAAATTCAATATAGTTACATACTAACCCTTCATATTGTGCTGCTTGCATTAAGTAGCCAAATTCTGTATCTTCTTCTCCCTGTAACTCACTCGCTTGCTCTATCAATTCATCCCAAGTTTCGGGTGCTTCCTCTACAATATCAGTACGATAGTAAAGCATACCAGCATCTGTGAATTTTGGCATTGCCCATTGCTTGCCATTAAAGTTTGCTGCTTGAACAGTACCTGGGAAATAGGCATCCATATCAATACTATCTCTTTCAATGAAACGATCTAATTCTAATGCATAGTTTGCTTGTGCAAATTCTGCAGGCCAGATAACATCTGCGTCAAATACATCCACTTCAGCACTTTGTGAACTGAACATGGTTACATATTGATCATGTGATTGCCCTGTATCTGCCGGCATTTCTCTAAGTTCTACGTTAATATGGGGATGTTTCTCTTCGAAAGCTTCAATTACTAAGTCAATCGCTCCTGTCGTATCTACACCACGCGCATAAACGATTGTAACTTCCTCATCTTCTGAAGCGCTTTCATTTTCTTCACTGTTTGTTTCTTCATCAGATGTACCTTCTGTATTATTTGTTTCAGATGTATTGTCACCATTACATGCTGTAACAAATATAGCCAATACTAAGATAATACCAACTAAAAAAAACCTCTTCACCTGTTCCATAACAGAACCCCCTAATGTAGAATTTCGATTTCATTTATAATTGAAATCGATTACATTTTTGATTTTATATGAACTGTATATACAAGTCAATGATTTACGAAAATAAATTATCTTAATTTAATCGGTGGAAAAAGATACTCTGAACCCTTTAAGTAGATTCTCTTATAATTAATTCATGGTCTAATATGACATCTTCTATTTCCTCGCCTCGAATTTTCTTTATTAACATATCTACTGCTATACTTCCCATTTTATACATTGGTTGCGCAACCGTTGTTAATCTTGGGAATGTCATATTGGTAAAGTCAATTTTATCGAAACCAACGATCGCCATCTCATCGGGAACGTGGACCCCTTGCGTATTTAACTCCTTTAACGCGCCAATAGCTAATACATCGGATACAGCAAAAACTGCGGTAAACTTTCCTGCCTTATGACTCAACAGTGACCTCATCGCCTGTTGACCTGCTTCAAACGTCACATCATTTGTTTTATAAATCCAATCATCCTCAAATTCTATTTCAAATTCTTTTAATGCTCTATGGAAGCCTTTCTTTCGTTCACGAGCGTAAAGAAATTTTTCATCACTATTGATTAGGACAATTCGCTTATGTCCTTGTTTTAAGAGGAACTTTGTCATCTGGTATGCTGCCAACTCACTATCAATCGTAATATAAGATAAACTTTTATCTTTATCATACTCACTACATTGTACAATCGGAAATTGTCTAGCCAGTTGTACGAGTTTATCCTTATCTATCGTAGGATCCATGGTTATAGCACCATCTGCTAACCGATTTTTTAGTAGATCAAAATAGACACTTTCTCTTTCCGTTTTAGAATGGGTTTGACAGACTAATATATTATACCCATGATCTAGTGCAGTCTCTTCAATTCCTTCAACTATTCGCAAATAGAAAGGGTTTGATATCTTCGGTATCAAAACAAGCAACATTCTACTTTCAGAATTCCTGAGATTTCGACCTAAAATGCTAGGGGCATAATCTAATTCCTGCATTGCATCCTGAACTTTTTGTCTCGTTTTTTCTGTCACCGCAGACGGAGTATTCAAAACCCGTGAAACGGTCGCAACTGAAACACCTGCTTTTTTTGCCACGTCTTGTATAGTAGGCATAATACTACCTCCTTTCTAACATCATGAAGGTCACCATATAAATTAAAAATGAAGAATTCACCATATACGGACCTTGATTATCTATCAAAATGTAATCCATTACATATTTGATAACATTATAATATAGGGAAATATAAAGTCAAACTCTACCTGTTATACAACATTTTTTAACAAATAGGATGGAAAAAAGACATTAAAATAAAGAACCGAGATGAGTTTTCATACATTCTCGGTTCAAATCTTGCCACATCCATTTTATTTTTGGTCCCCAGCAAGGATATCAAGCCATTTTATATCCGCTTCTAAATGCAGTAATGCTCCTTCGATAAGCATTTTCATCGTATCATTTCCTGATTGCGTCATTTGTTTTTTTAAATGGGTTAAATGAAGGACATCCTTTATCATCGTTTCTTTTTGTTTCTTGATCATTGTTTGTTTCTCACCGTATGCTACATGATCAGCACAGAGAAACTTAAAATAAAATTCGTCTTTCAACAATGACCTTCCGACCGGTTTTTCCAACCAACTCCACAGTTCTTCTTTACCTGCTTGTGTTATCGTATAAAGCTTACGATCCTTTTGATCGTTTCCCGGAGACTCTACTAAAGCATCACGCTCCAACCGATCAAGAGTGGTATATACTTGGCCAGCATTGAGTGGCCACATTCCTTGAACAAGTTCTTCAAAGCCTGTTTTCAATTCATAGCCGTGTCTCGGTTTTTCATATAATAATGCAAGCATAGAATGTTTTACTGACATGGTAATCCCTGCTTATTCATAGTTTATCGCTTCTTTCACTGGTATATGTGATGCCGTTCTGCTCGGAAACCATGAAGCAAGAAGGGTAAACAATAATCCTCCTGCAATTGCTAAAAATAGGCTCATCCCGGGAACTGTAAAGCTCAGCAAGGCTTGGCCTTGAGCAGAATGGGCATTCAGGTAAATGACTAGTACACCATATAACGTTCCTATTATAATTCCGGTAATACCGATCATAAGTCCCTCGGCCATAATCATAACCTTTACCTGTGCTCTTGTAAAACCGAGCGCTCGCATTGTACCCAGCTCTTTTATCCGTTCCATCGTATTCATCAATAATGTATTACTAATACCGATTGCAGACAAGGCAATTATCAACAATAACAAGCCTTGCATTAATTCCTGCATTCCTGTTAAAGCTTGCTTCCCCTGTTCAATACTAACTGTAATTGGGTTAACATTTACGATCGAATCCTCAAAGGAACGCCAAAACTGTGTGAAAACGAGCGGAATTGTTTCTTCATCAGATGTATCAATAATCAGATGGAACTTCTCTGGCCAGTTTAAGTTAGTCGTCAATACACTGTCTTCTACAAATGCGACATAGTTCATATAATGAGAAGTTTGAACGGTTCCTTTGACAAAAAAGGTAACTGGACCGGAAGGGGTATTCAATGTTATATCTTTACCCAGCTCACCACCCCATTCTGTTAATGCTCTCTCTCCAACAAAAATTGCTGGATGCTCTCCCTGCTCTTCCGTTATTTGCGAAATGGCGAACAGCTCCGCATTCTGTGGTTCACCAGTATAACTAATAATAGAAAATTCTCGTAATTCACCTGTTTTGGTTTGCCATGTTATGTTGGGAATTTCTGCATAAGGGATAGTATCACTTACACCTTCTATCTTATTAACTTTTTCCAAATCTGCATCTATCCACGGTGACTCTTTTTCCACATGTATATCCCCACCAAAAGTGGCATGAATATCATCTTCTATTCCTTCAGGCAAAGATTCTAAAGCTGCACTCATAAATAAAGCGAGACTCACACCTATTGCTAGCATAGCAGATGTATTTACATTTCGATTTTCGAATTGCTTTACGGACCGGATAGCTTGCTCTCCTGCATATCGGAAAAACAGTTTGTATAGAGGTTGTAATAACCATTGAAATAGCTTCATCCAAATTGGATACAACAGTACTAAACCGACGAATAAGAGTAAGAATGTCCACGTATTATCAATCATTCCAATTCCTGTGCAGATAACACCCACTAGGATACGTATAAGCGACCCCTTTCCATTTTTATGACGATTAATGGTACTCTCTGATAATGCCTCTATAACAGACGTTTTACCCGCTTGATAAATAGGAAATATGACAGCAAGATAAGGAAAAGCGAGACCAACCATTCCTGAAATTATTATTGGTTTAATCAGCTCTAACTCATAGGTAATCGTTTGAGTAGCAATAGCAGACATAAACATCTCCTGGAGAAAAGAACCTAACCACACGCCTAGTGGTAATCCAAGTATTGAACCTATGACAGCAAGAACCCCAATTTCGTATGCTATCAACCGTCTAATGCTTCCATTCGTATATCCCAAACTTTTCATTACGGCAAATTCTTTCCTTCGTTCAACAATAGTTGTATAAAGCATGTTAAAAACAATAAATGCACTGATGAATATAGAAAGAATCGCAATAATATCAAACATGAAATAGAGACCTGCTACATCATTATTCTGTTGACTATCGACAACTACCGGCTGTACAAATAATTGTGAGCCTTCTAGGTTCGCTTGATAGGCTTCCAATAATTCTGTTTGTTTTTCCCCTTTTACTGAAAAACGGTAATTAGAGATTTGCCCTTCCATCCCCGTCCATTCTTGCAAAGTATCTAAAGGAACCATGACACGTGCATCACGAAAAGTCGATCCTTCTAATGTTTTGGGACTGTTCAGCATTGCTCCTTCATAAACAACTGCCGTCACTTCGACCTGCCCCATGTCCTTAAATGTTACTATATCCCCGACGCCTTTTCCCCATAGAGCAGCAGCGTTTTCCGTAATAATTAAACCTTCTTTAGTGACATCCCCTTCTTTAACAGGTAATTCAATTAGTTCATGATCATAACTCGAAACACCCGTAATTCTGACAGAAGCTTGTGCAATGTTCTCCGTCTCTACATTTATAAAACCTTGTTTAAGTAATGCTGCGACACCTTTTTCAACTTCCTCACGATCTGTTACCCACTCCACTTCACTCTCCGAGAAAAAACGCTGATTGCTCTTTATCCAATAATCAGCATCTCCTGCATATAGCTGCTCTTGTTCATCCATGATTTTAATCGTGGTTTCTTTCGCTATCAGCATACTGGTCATTACGGTAACACCTAATATCATGGCAATAAGCGTTAGGAAAAACCGTGTTTTATGCTGCGTAAGATTACGCCATGAAACGAGAAAGGAAAAACGCATATTCTTCATCCTCTCTTTGTACTTCTGCTTCAATCACCCCATCTTTAAATAACACAATTCGATCTGAATAACCTGCCGCAAACATATCATGTGTCACCATCACAATCGTTTGATTTCGCTCCTGATGAAGCTTAGCTAATAAGTCGAGAATTTCACTGGAGCGTTCTCGATCTAAATTTCCGGTCGGCTCATCTGCTAATAAAATCGCTGGTTTATGGATTAATGCTCTTGCGATTGCTACTCTTTGCTGTTGTCCTCCACTAAGCTCATTGGGAAAACGTTTCTCATATCCCTTCAGATCGACTGCTTCTAGAAGCTCGTTCACATCTTTTGTGGAAGTCTTCTTCCCATCTGCATGCAGTGGAAAAGCAATATTCTCGAATACTGTTAAAGTAGGCAATAATTGATAATTTTGAAAAACGAGACCTATCTTCTGACGCCGAAAAATAGTACGCTGTTTTTCAGATTGGGATGATAACTCATCTCCGTTTAACTGAATGGACCCTTCTGTTGGGGTATCCAACCCTGCCAATAAATGTAGCAGTGTCGTTTTTCCAGATCCACTTGGTCCTATAATCCCTACAAACTCCCCTTCTTTGACGGTGAACTCTACTCCTTTTAATACGGAAACCATCTCTTTTCCTGCCTTAAAATCCTTTGTTAAACCTATTGTTTTAATCAAACTTTTTCATCCTTTCGCTGGAAAAATCGTGTAAGACATCGACCAGATAAAATCAACGATAAATATTAACCCCCATAACATCGAAATACGATAGAGTGTCTCATTTGGATATGGCGTTTTCTCTAAGTCCTCCGTTCCAATCCAGGAAAAATCGGTAATATATTCGCTGAAATGTGTAAAATCCCCCAATCCATATAGCCAGAAGCCGGTTTGTACGATAACAAATATTAATAAATGAGCTATTGCACTATATCGATTTATTTTCGCAATATACTTTGGATCTTGTTGCTTTTTCATAATCGCCTTATCTTTTTCTGTTAGTAAATCAACACCTCTCCACTTTCCTACTTTTATTCGCATCCATCGATCAAGTTTTTTAAAATCGTTAATACCGAACGTACAAGCGTAAATAACAAATATAGTAATAACTATTTGGAATGTGGAGATTTCACCTGTTTCGTTATAGATCAAGAAGGCTAATCCAGCTTCTAGAATGAGTAAGAAGAGGAACAAAAATAAGAAGAATAAGCTATGTTTCCTCTTACCAAACAGATAACGCACCCCACCAAATAACAATAAGCAGGCAAGTGATAGTATTTCAGCGACAATAAAGATTTCCCATTGGTATTGGACAATAAAATTCAATTTTCCCACCCTTTTATATACTGAGTAAATATATATCGAGTATATACTTACTCAGTATATAAAGTCAATCTGTTTTTATGGCCGATTGTAAAATAGCCGAAAAAGTACTACATGTACTCTTTCGGCAATTTTTTAACTCCTTTATATTTTATCTCTTAGTTTTGAAACCCAACCTTCTATTAGATAATTCCGTTATGATACTCATTTTACTAATAGTCCTTGATTATTTCCAAATATTATTCGGGTGATTTTTAGAAAGAAATGGGGGGGATTCGGGGTTCTTACGGACACGATTTCAGATTTTTACGTATTTGTGTCCATAAGAATCAATCTTATGGACACATTTTGACTTATTTACTTTAAACTGTCTGTAAGACGCATTCTTATGGACAAAATTTCTCACATTTCCCTCATACTGTCCATAAGATCTGTTTTTACGGACACAATTTTGCATATGGACTCTAAACTGTCCGTAAAAAAACAAGATGCTAATACAACAGCTTATATTTCAAGTGTGTAACATTTGAACCATCTGTAACTTCTTGAGATTCTAACTTTATTTGTTCTGAGCCAATTTGATCAAACAAGCGAATACCTTTTCCCATTAGGATTGGCGCTACATGCAGATGCATTTCATCCAGAATACCGGCTTTTATACATTGCTGAGCAACACTTGCTGTTCCAATACTGACATTTTTACCATTTGCAGCTTCTTTCGCCTGTACAATAGCATCTTCAACTCCACTTGTGACAAAAGTAAAGCTTGTCTTATCTTCTACATAACGTTCCGGAGCTTCGTGTGTCACAATAAAAATAGGAACACCCTGAATCGGGTGACTGCCACCCCAACCATTAACAATATCAAAAGTTCTCCTCCCTACAACCATCGCCCCTGTCATGGGAACTGGACCATCAAAAATTTCCTTGTTTGTTGCAGAAAGCTTAAAAAATTCATTGTAACGACTGGATTGATCACCACTGAACAACCAGTTTTGAATCAATTCCCCTCCTTCTCCTAGCGGCTGTTTTTGGTTATCATTCACACCTGCGATAAAACCATCAAGTGACATAGAAATATCTAGAATTACTTTACCCATTCCATTTCTCCTTTCTATATACTTTAATAATATCTTACTGGATCTAACTAAGAGATCCTTATATCAGTTATGAGATCAGGTATGCCATTAGAAAAGTAATGATCTTCTCTTTCTAACACTCTAGTAATAGCTTGTGGAAATTCGTTCGCGTAGTGATGGATGTGCGTAACCGGCACTACCATATCATCCTTGCTGTGATACAAATATATATTGGATACGTGTGGAAGTTTTGATGTGAAATTCTCTGCTAGGGTAAACTCCTCAGCCTGCCAGTCCTCCTCTTTTCCCCAGTATGGTGATGCAATTAAGAACAAACTAGAGACAACAGGCTTTACATCCATTTCCGAAAGATATTTTAATAAAACCGCACCACCTAGCGAATGTCCAATCAGTATAACTTCATTGTCCAAGTTAGCGAATATGTTTGTTAATGCTGCTTTCCATCTGGCATACTCAGGACTTTCTGGATTAGGCATCTTAGGAGATAACAAATGATACGTATCACCAAGTAGAGCTTGTAAATATTCGATTAAATCACTGCTTCCTTGCTGAGGACCCTGTGGCCCTGCACTATGAACAAAAAGTATTTGTTTTTTCAACTGTTACATCTCCTATACTATAAATCTTGATAACCCGAATGATTTTGCTCCAATATTCGCTGCATTGCAAAAATCTGCCCTAAATGCATGGCCTCATGGAATAATCCAAGACTAGCAAACTCTTCAAAACGGTCGATCCCATCAAATGGTTCTATTAAACGTTCTTGCACCTGTTCAGATGACATATTCCCGATTCAATTTACTTGATCTTGTAAATCTAATATTAATTGGTCCATGCTTGGTACATTTTGACGCCAATCATTAGGTTTGGTACCTCTTCCAAACAACTTCTTATAATTATCTGGTAAGCTACTCTTACTTCGATGCGGGAAATTAGCAATTTCTTCTGCTATGACTAATACATGGCCAATCTGCCAATGAATCGTATTACGAAATCCAGGTGGCTGCAGATCAATCAAATCCTTCGCAATCGGTGAGATGGAATCAATAAACAACCCTCTCGTCAACTCATATTGATCCAATATTGTCATGTGCTTCCTCCTCCTTGGTTTAGTATTCAATCAAACATTAATGAGAGTATACCAAAGACTAACACAACACATTTCTTATTAATTGCTAGGGTTCTGCTCTCTTTATAAGTAAAAAAATCCGCTCACTTTTCATATGTGAACGGAGGTCATTAGCGATTTACAAAGTTACTCTTATTAACTATTATTTGAAAGTATTTCTGCCAACCGATCAGGATAATCTGTAAAAATGCCGTCAACTCCCCACCTTACCATTTGTACCATATCTTCTGCCGTATTGACTGTATAAGTATGAACGTGTAAATCTTCATGATGAATCTTTTGAACGAGCTCTTGATCAAGCTCTTGATAGGAAACACCTACTCCTGATGCATATTGTCGAATCTGATTGTAATTAGCGGACTTTGCTTCATCTTTATACAACAGTTGAATAAGCGGAATTGACTCATATTTTGCATGAATTTGTTCCAATGTCTCTGCACTAAAGGATTGAATGATGACTTTATTTTCTTCGATTAGGTGGTAGTCCTCTAACATGCTAAGAAATTTGTCAGTCATCACAGGATCTGGGTCTTTTATTTCGATATAATAATTGCTATGTAAACCGAAATTATCGAAAATCTCTTCTAAAGTGGGCACTTCTATTCCAACATAATAATCGTCTGCTTTTTCAGGATAAGCAATATTGAACCAAGTACCAGCATCTAATTTTTTCAGTTCAGTAAGAGACATATATTCAACTAAACCACTTCCATTTGTCGTACGGGAAACATCCTCATCATGCAACGCAACTAACTCTCCATCAGCTGTCATATGTATGTCAATCTCTAAATAATCAGCATTCATCTGTTGAGCAGACTGATAAGCAATTAATGTGTGTTCTGGTGCATAGCCGGATGCTCCACGATGGGCTATATTTAAAATTTTGTCAGAAGATAAAGAAATGGGTGATACACTATTAACATTCCTCACCTTTTCCTCAGCCTTCCATAAATATGTTCCTCCAATTATCACTATCACAACAAAAAGTACGATGAAGCTCCATTTCCAAGTTGTCTTCACAACATCACCTTCACTACTCTAAAAATGATTCTAACTAAAGATCCAGAAAGGTAAAAACACCCATTTATCATCCACAAAAAATACCATGATAATTCCTATGAGGACACCTATACTTAAAACTATTAAAATTTGAGCTTTATTTTTGATCCAACCGAACGTATAACCAACAGCCAATACGAGTGGTATAAACGTTAATCCTACTGTCAGTTGCCCTATAGAAAACCCCGCCAAGAAACTAAATATATAAATGCCAATTGCTGATACCCAGTAATAGTAACGTTTCCCGCTAACAGCTAAAACTACTGATAAAAGTGCTACAGTTAAGGAGGAATATGCGAGGATAGTATACAAGCGCTTCACCTCACCATCGTGTATTAACATTCCCTTTTTATTCTATACCAATATTGATACGCTTCTGTAAAGCCTAGCTTTTTGTATAGCTTTAAAGCTGGTATATTATGTAACATCACTTGTAGGTAAGCCTTTTCTGCACCGTGTTTCTTTCCCCAATTCAGAATCGAAGAAACGAGTTCTATACCATAGCCTTTGTTTCTATGCATTTTACTCGTAACAATATCATATAACCCTATCCACCCGCCTTCTAACACACCCATTCCACATGCGAGCGTTTCTTCCTTTTCGTTAGTCAAACGAACATAACAAACATCAGCATTAATATGGTTTAACATCTGTTTAAGCGTATGCTGGTCCGCAACTTTTATATGATTTAATTCACAAAACTCTGAAAACCATCTATCATTTAATTGATTATCAATACTAGCCTTGTTCGAGAAAATTGTCTCTTCTTCGTCTAGGGATAATAATTGAACGCTCGTTTCTCCAACAAGGCCATACCCTTTTCGTTCTAGAATGTTGTCTAATTCTTCCGGGAAAACGTGAGTTGTTAGTTTATAGATAACTTTTAATCCTTTCCTTTGGTATACTTTTTCACATTTCTCTATCTTTCGGTTAATATCTTCTTGTGAATGATATAACGGATTAATAGAGTTTGCTCTTTTGGCATAGCCATTGGAAAAACGTAATACCCATCCATCCAAAAGTTGCGTTTGCAGTGAGGGAAAAGCATTCATGGATAGCTCTTCGATTTTTCGAATATCTATATCACTACTCATTTATTGTTATCTCCCTTGATAATATGAATCAACTAAATGAATTGCGTATCGAATATTTTCGTGAGGATAAGAAAGATTCTTGAATTGATAAACTTCTATAGCGACTTCATGAAACAGATTCATGGTATTTTTAAGTGCTTTCCAAACATCTTCTTCATCGTAATGTGCATAGATTTGCTTGAATGGAGACACAAATTTAGTATCAGCCCATTCTTCAAAAAAACGATATCCGTGCCATGTGTTATACTCATTACCATTCTTTAATTTTGCTTGTATTCGAATGAAAGATATCAGCAAGTGCTTCATATAACTATCGACTATAGATTTCCCTTCTAACAACTCAGCTCTACGTAGTTTTTTAGCAGCTAGGACGGCGTGATACCAGAAATCGTGCACCATATTTTCTATTTCCTCTTCTGACATTTCTTTATTATTTTGCTTTATATTATTGTTTTTCAGGCGTGGTATGATATGATCCTTATCTAATAGTACTTTTGTTCCTTTGGAAAGAACACTTAAGACTTGATGGTGAGACTCCATCTCTGCAATTGCTGATATAGGAAAGCAAGCAAAGTCGACATCCAGTCCACCATCAAATAAAACTCTTCTTTCTATCCCTCCACCAACTGCTGTTTGTTCAAGGAAGGTAAGATAATACTTACCTATCTGAGCTAACCATTTGGTATGATGCAGTAATGAATTGGGATTTTCCGCAAATATAACGAGATCCAGATCTGCATATTGATCAGCTGGTTTTTCTTGCCTTGCTCTTGAGCCAACTATTATTGCTGCTCGGATATTTTGCTCTCTTTCAGCAAATGATTGAAATCTCTCCGTTATAATATCGTATGTCAAATTAACCAAACTCATCCACCTACCATCTTTCTGTATCATTTAGGTCTCGCTCAGTTATTACTGTTTGGCGTAGGGATATTTGTTAGAACTATAACCATTATTTTTTCTCTGTTGGTTCCGCTCCCCATTTATGTATATAAGTTCCCTCATATTTCAACATTCGATCGATTAATTTTTTGGATTCATTTTCTATTAAAATCAGTTCTTTATATGCAGGTTTCACAAATCCTTGCTCTATCATATGATCAAAAAGCGTCATAATCGGATCATAGTAATTATTGATGTTAAGCAATGCACATGGTTTCTTATGGTAACCGATTTGAGCCCATGTAAATACTTCAAACCATTCTTCTAACGTTCCTGTTCCACCTGGTAATGCAATAAATCCATCCGCATAATCTGCCATCATCGCTTTTCGCTCATGCATCGATTGCACTACATGTAGTTCAGTCAGTTTTTCATGGGCGATCTCCACATTTTTTAACTTTTCTGGAATGACACCGATCACATTACCGCCGTTCTCTAAAACACCATCGGCAACAGCTCCCATACAACCAACATTTGAACCGCCGTATACCAGATCAATACCGTTCGCTACTAATAGCTGTCCTAACTTCTTTGCCTCTTCTACATAAATCGGGTCAGTCCCCGTACTAGATCCACAATAAACTGCTAATCTTTTCATTACTATTACCTCACTCATTCATTATTGATTACTTCATATATTACTATATTAACCTATATTCCTACTTATGCCTAATAGAGAAAGAGCAATTATGACATTCCACTTGAAATCAGAAAGTTATTTCAAGCATTTCTTTCATATCCTCTAAAATATCTTTATGTGTGTCCACCGTGACAAGAGGATGATCAGAATTGTCGACTTGATCATAGTTGAATAGAATCGTTCCATCCTCCAAAATTTGAAACCCGTAATCTTCTTTTTGAATATTTGTACTATCACCTTCAAAAAAGCCAAACATATAGTAACTATCATGATTTTCTAGTATCCTGATTAGCTCATCATTATCAATTTTTTCTGCTTCTAGTCCTTCCACCTTCGATAACACTTGTTTGATCTTCTCCGTATCTTCTATCATCTTCGCTAGTTTATCTGAAGTAAAATTATTTTCCACCTTCTGCACATATAATGTATCGGCAAAATCCTTATTATCTATTTGAACCGTTTTTTCCTCAGTAGAACAAGCACATAATAGGCCAAAAAGAATGATTAGTATAAAAGATACCTTCTTCAATGTTGAATTGCTCCTTCCCTTGAATGTATATACAAATAAGACATTTTCTTGTACTTATCTTTATTTTTCTATATTAAAGGAGACGATTTCACTACATGTAAGGTTTCATTTATCCATATTAAATTAATGTTACAGTTTTATGTCTTTCACTTCTTAGTAGTCCTATCTTGATCTTATCACAAACTACTCCTATGGAAAAAAAGGGAAGTAGGTATAATAGATACGACTACCTATATGCAATCGATATTTAGAGAACTTAATTTAACTCAGGTATAGCTGTAGCACAAGAAAAAAACAGAGGGTGTCCCCTGTTTTTTTCTGATCCGTTCTCTTGTAAAATATTTATTGTAATGATAAAATTTGATTGAATAATCAAAATAAATATTGATTAATCAAAAAGGAGTGGTTTTATGGATCATGTAGAAGCATATAAAAGTCTCCCTGATTGGCTTCAACGCCTTCTTCCCTTTATAAGTATCGTGCTGTCGTTATTAGCTTTTTTCTATGTTTTCTACCGTTACACACAAGGAGATTTAGAATTTGTACATTGGCTGCGAATCATTATATTTTCTATCATTGGTACGGTGTTAGTCTTTTCTGCTGTCACATTCGTATTTAATAAAGAGGAAGCTTGGAAATTGTTCATTGGTGGATTAACTTTGATACCCGTACTCTTAATGCTCCAGCTTTTCTTGCTTATTTTACGAGTGATCCGAATAGTTCTGCAGTCCATTTTTCAAGGGAGTGTGCCCGAACCGATTAGAATGTTTATCGAGAATTATCCAAGTAAATTCGATATAATCATATTAGGCGTACTTTTTATTATTGGTGTTTTGTGGATAATCGATCAACTTAAAAAATTGAAAAAGTAATATGCAGGAGGAAAGAGAATGGAAAAGCAACCGTCTTTTATTACACAAGCGAGAAGAGAGCAAATTATCAAAGCAACCATTGAAGCTTTAGACGAAATTGGTTATAAAAAGATCAGTTTGGCCAAAATAGCCAAAAAAGCAAAGGTTAGTACAGGACTGATCTCTTATCATTTCTCTGATAAAGAAGATGTGTTAAACAATACACTTGTCTATTTATTAACAAATCAATATGACTTTATTAAAGAAAAAGTTGCTGAGCGCAAATCTGCATATGATCAACTTATTACTTTTATAGATGCCTCTTTGGCTTATCAAGGTACTCATCATGCTCACAATGTAGCATTAATCGAAATTATCTTTAATGCTCGCACACCAGACAATATACCTTACTACAAAGTTGCAGAGGATGAAGAAGATCCGTTATATGTACTATTACAAACAATATTACAATATGGTCAAGAAACAAGGGAATTTAGTACTTTTGATACGAAGAATGTCTCTATCATCATTCAAGGAGCTATTGCCGAAAGCATGCTTATCAATCAAGAAGACTTTAACTTGGAGACTTATAAAAATGAATTAATAACCATGGTGACGAAGATGGTCAAATAATTAAACATTTTCTCAAGAAAAAAGTCACACTATATGACGTTTTTTGGTAACTTGCCCACTCTTTTAACTTAACCTCTGCAAGTACTCCTTACCTCCGAACGAAATTAACTTAATGCATACAAAGCGGCTGTCCCCATATAATGGTGACAGTCGCTTCAATATCTAATCGTTTAGCCTTAATCATTAAGTTTTACCTATGTTAGTTCATTCATGAAGAACTAAACTTGTTGCCATTCTTTTTTAATAGAATCGTTTAAAGCTTGCAAAGTGCTTCTTCCAATAAGAATTATCTAGACTAGTAACAACAACTCCCTTGGAACTTGCATGAATAAACTTGTTATCTCCTAAATAGATTCCCATATGAGAAATACCAGATTTATAAGTTCCTTCAAAGAATACTAAGTCTCCTACTTTAGGGTTGTTTACATAATAGGAACGGTCATAGTATCCAGAACTGGAAAGGCGACGAATATCCATACCAGCTTCTTTATAAACATAATATATGTACCCACTACAATCAAATCCATTTGGCGTTGCTCCACCCCATGCATAACCGGTGCCTTCCAAACTTGTCGCAGCTTCAATAAGCTTATCGACATTGTATTCTACATCAACTGTTGACTTGTCACTAGAACTACTATTCTGGGAAGAAGAGTTACTACTTTTGGCTTCTCCGATGTTTAATTTTTGTCCGATATAGATTCTATCTGAACTTAAATTATTCCACTTCTTCAAATTAGCAACCGTCACACTGTGCTTTGCTCCAATATGAGAAAGCGTGTCACCAGATTTTACAACGTACACTGTAGTAGACCCTACACTTTGTTCTTTAGGTTTCGACTTAGAAGTAGAAGTGTTATTGTTCTTAGAACTGCTACTTGTATTACCAGGCTCTGAAACAACAAAAACATTTCCAGGGTAAATTAATGTAGTATCTAAATCATTCCATTTCATTAGATCATTAAGTGAAATATTATGTTTGGATGCAATCGCACTTAGCGTGTCTCCACTTTTCACGGTATACTTTTTAGCAGAATTCGATTGTTCTGTTTGGTTACTCTGATTGTCTTTATTTTTTGTACTACTACTTGAATTACTACTGGAAGATTTTTTGTTAGTTTGTAGAACTTGATTCGGATAAATGACATCTGAAGTGAGCTTATTGATGTCGATTAATGATTGAACATTGGTATCATATTTTTGTGCTATCTTCCATAATGAATCCCCGCTTTTGACTTTATAGGATGCAGCCTCTGCTTCATCTGCACCTACCATTGCTGCTGCAATCGCTGCACCTAAGGTAACCGACATAACCACTTTTTTATTTGCCAATTTCCATATCCTCCTATTTTCTATGAGTTGTGGCGTTGATTTAAAATAAAGTTCGATTGAAACACACTTATATTCATTTTATCGAAAACGTATAGTATGACTTTTATACTAACACACGTGACTTTATTTTAAATCTACTTGAGGATATTATATCTTTTTTTAGAAAAAATTGATAGATAAATAGAGAAATTATTAAAAAAATTGTTAAACTTTCCCGAAAAATAGGAGAAAACTAGAAATGAGCATAAAGACTCATGTAATTCCTTAAGTATGTGGCAACATTCTGAAATAATTCTATCTATTAATCAACATACAGTGTAGTTAACCCCTTTATTCTCATCCCACATTCCATGACTTCTGCGAATTTGCAAAATTTGTCCAATGTGATAGGCATTGTGTAAGTTTATGTAAGTAAGACTTTCTATATACCTTTTTATATATTCCTCGTCACATCGTTTCATTTCATCTAGCCAATCTTTCATTGTGTTAAATAATTTGTTTAATAGTTGTTCCCAACTCATTTCTTCTGCATTACTAAATGTTGTCTTATTATCTTTGATACTTACATGATCAGCTAAGCCCTTAAAGCGATTTAACTCTAGTAAATTATAAAAGTATAAGTGTTGCACAATCTCCATTATCGAATGGCTAGAATTTTCGCTTTTGTAAGAGGCTTGATAAGAACCAATCCCCTCTACCGCAGTCTTCAATGATACAAACCAAGTATCTCTATTATAACTAGCTTCAAATTGGTTCAAAATAAGTTCCTTTGTGTTCATTTTACTCACTCCTATGTTTATTTTACGCATATGATCAAATGTTAGTTCGTCCAACAAACTGGCGCAATAACCATTTAATGGTAATCACTAGTGTATTTTATGCTATACTAACATATACAGACAAAATATATTATGGGTGGATTAGATATATGAGAGAAGAATTGACAATCTATAATGAGAATCACAAGGAAATAGGTGTAGCAGATAGGGATGAAGTGCATAAGAACGGATACTGGCATGAAACCTTTCAATGCTGGTTCGTTGATAACCATGATGGCATAGATTATCTTTATTTGCAAAAACGTAGCAATGATAAGAAGGATTTCCCTAACCTTTTTGACATAACTGCCGCTGGCCATTTATTATCAACGGAAACTGTTGCAGATGGTATTAGAGAAATAAAAGAAGAACTTGGGATTGATGTAGATTGGAACCATTTACTATCATTAGGCGTTATCGAAGATCCCATTGAAACAAATAGCTTTTTGGACAGAGAATGGGCAAATGTCTTTCTATACCGTGTACAAGAAACCGATCAGTTTAGCTTGCAACAAGAAGAGGTTGCTGGGATTGTGAAAGCAAGGTTTCATGATTTCTATAATTTGTGCTTTGATCAGAAAAAGGAAATTAGAGTAGATGGCTGGGAAATAAATGAGCTCGGGGCGAGAACCGTCGTTAACAGAAAGATAAGTTTAAAAGATATTGTTCCCCATCGAAAAGCATATTTCCATCAAGTTATGAAACGGATTGCTGATACCATTAATAATTAGGGATAATCGAGGAGGAAAAAATGAAATTTGTCTTAATTTTGGGCTTGAAAAAATGGCACAACCTATGATTTTTTGACTGAGAAAAAGTAAAAAATTCCTCCAAGCATCCAGAATGGTTCCCAAAATACTAATCTCCAGAATGTCGCGTATGAATCTAGATCAAAATCTAGTACATGGATCGCGCTTAAAGAAATCGTAATAAAATTTAGTAAGCCATAGAGAAATAAGGCTATTCCAGCAATCTTTGTCATGTAGTAAAGGGTTTTGATTATTGTATGATTATTCCAGTTGACCAGCAGCATCAACAATAAAATCAAGCCAAGTAGTTTAATTACGCCGGTTAGCCATACTATTACAATAAACGAAGGTTCAGGGTTTAACGACATCTCATAAATAGATCCCCCCAAGGATCGAACGCCCTTTAAACCACCCATTGCCCAATAAAAGCTCATACCAGCAAAAAGAACTGTCCAGACGATTCCCAGAGATATTAACCAAAAATTCCTTTTCATATAGAAGGTGCTCCTTTCTATTTAGGAGAATTTAGTAAATTGATTCATATCCTAATGGTCTATCTATTTGAGCCTTATGACCGTTCACTATCTCCCGGACATCAATTGCCATATGTTCATTATTATTATTTAATATAACTTTGAAAAATTCTAAAAATGGGACAAAAAAGTCTTCTTTAATAGATTCTTTATTTACCGGGAAGTAATGCCCAACCACCCTGTTGCGACTGTATATTTGTTACCTCCATGTACTTTAGAACCTGTTTTATTCTATCCATAACGTCCTCCCATAACTGGCTATAAGTTTTGATCAATACAACTTCTGTGCGTAACTTTTTGCTAACCTAGCTTGAATAGATTCTACACTTGTCCCAGGCAGTTTCGCATGTTCATATATCATTTTAGCGGCAGATGGCAATAAGTCTTGATCCAGCCAGGAATCGGGATTCCACAAGCCTGATCGTTTAAATGCTTTTGCGCAATGAATATAACACTCTTCCACTTCTACTCCGATCCCAACAAGAGGTTTTTTCCCTCTTACCGCCATCTTCTCTAGCAAATCCTCGTCAGTTACTAACGTCGCTTTTCCATTCACTCTAAGTGTCTCCCCTAATCCCGGTATGAAAAAGATAAGACCCACCCTTGGGTTCGATAAAATATTACGCATGGTATCCATTCTTTTATTTCCAGGTCTTTCAGGGATGATTAACTTCTTTTCACTTAACACTTCAACAAAGCCTGTCTGGTCACCTCTTGGAGATACATCACAAAAACCAGACTCATCAGAACTAGATATAACCAAAAACGGAGAGTTAGCTATGAACTTTGAACAGTTCTGATCAAGTATGGAAATTACTTTATTATTTACTAATTCACTCGGATGACCGATAATAGACTCAAGTTGCTCTTCTGTTTCTATTACACGCTCAAATTCATAGTCTTCGTTATTCATGTATACACCTCTACATTTAATATGTTTATATTCCTTACTATTTTTCTGTACCACAAAAGTTATCGCATTAGATTTTAATAAAACAGGCTTCTCATTGAGTACAATCTGATATTCCAATGGTCTTGTCTCTTTCTATATAATACCAATAATTGGAGCAAAATGTGAAGTTACCTTATTTCAAACCGAATTCACTAAATCCTTTGAGTAAAAGGAAAGGATAACTTAAAATGAACTTATGACGAAGACTTCTTTTTAAATCACAAAATGAATACGATTACATTTAGGTGAGTAAATTTTCTAAAAAAGAAAGGGTTGGAATTCTATGTCCAAAAGTACCGTATGGCCAGCAGAATGGAAAAGATACAAAGATCGCTTTTCAGGAGTAACCATTACACAATTAACAGATTATACTGGTCACAGTCATCACCTCTATTTTACAGAAAACGGTTGGTACGATAATGGTAATAAGATATTGTTTTGCTCGGATCGAGAGAATAAAACCAACTTATTTAGCGTGAATGTATCCACTGGAGAGATTGTACAATTGACCGATCACGATACGACTTATGGTAGTTTACCCGCTTGCTTACATCCAAATGGACAATTCGCATTCTTCAGAAAAGAACATCAAATTATCGAAATTGATTTAATCACCTTGAAAGAAAGGGTGATTCATGAAGGAGATCCATCACTAGTTGGAGGTAATATTAACTGTACTGCAGATGGGAAATATATTATTACATGTCAACATGAAGATTTTAAAAACAAATTTCCAATTGATTTAAAAAATGGCTATGTAGGTCATCGTGAATTAATGGAAGCAAAGCCTTACTCGCAAATTATTCAAATAAAGATTGAAAATGGTGAGTCTACCATAGTATTTGATGATCATAACTTCATCACACATATCAATACTTCACCTACCCATCATAACCTTATCACATTCTGCCATGAAGGTCCGTGGCACCTTGTTGACCATCGAATATGGGGACTTAACTTGGAAACAAAAGAAGTATGGAAGATTCGTGAAAGAAAGGAAGCTCGTGAGATGGTTGGGCACGAATACTGGTATCCAGATGGGGAACATATCGGGTATCATGGATTTAGGGAAAATGGAACTGCTTTTTTCGGAAAAATACATTATAACAATACCGATATGGAAGAAGTAGAGTTTTCATTCCGCAATTGGCATGCACATTCTCATGGGTTTTCCAAGGTTGTAATAGATGGTAGATCACCGCTCGATAAGTTAATTGTCTGGGAACAGGTTGATGGTACGTTTTCCAATCCAAAAATATTATGTGAACATCGTTGCAGTTTCCATGTACAAAAGGTACATGCCCATCCACAATTTAACCCAGATGGCACGAAATTGTTGTTTACTAGTGATAAAAATGGCTACGGTAATCTGTATTTAATTGATTTGCCGGAGAATTTTGATCGTTTACCAGATTTTCATGCGAATAAATAGTGATTGGTTTTTGGCCAATAGATTCAAACTGCGAAACAAATGAACAGGGCTTCTCTTCCGAGGATATCCTTTGCTGTTCCGGGGATATATCCTTCTCTTCCAGGGATATATCCTTCTGTTCCGGGGATATAGTCGTTTATCCCCGGAAGAGAAGATCTTTTCCTTGGAAGAGAAGCCTTTTTCCTCGGAACAGACCATCTTTTCCCCGGAACAGAACGGTGTTTCCAGGTACTAGAGAAGTATACTTTGCAGTTTATCTATTTTATTCATCACTTTACACTTCATAAGAAAAACTGGGAAAACCAACCCAGTCCTGTCCAAAGTAGTTATTTTTAGGCGTAACAACCAATTCGGCTTGCCCACTAATAAGACAGGGACACACTTTAAAGGTCCCTGTTACATACTACAAAACCTTCATTCTTACCAACTAGATTTTTTCACACCTGGTATTTGTCCTTTATGAGCATAATCTCTAAAGGCAATACGTGACATGTTAAATTTGCGCATGTAACCTCTTGGTCTGCCAGTAACTTCGCAACGACTTTTTAAGCGAGTTGGAGAAGAGTCTCGTGGCAATTTACGCAATTCTTCATAATCACCCTTCTCTTTTAGCTCTCTTCTCAAGGCTGCATATTGTTCAACCATTTTCTGGCGTTTTTTCTCTTTTGCAATTTTAGACTTTTTAGCCATTTGAGCTTACTCCTTTCAATAATTAGCATTTATTCTCTATATCAAAATCAATTTAAATCGTAATGATTACGTCTTCTTTTGCATTATAGTACATTATATAAAAATGTAAATAGTAATGATTACGATTTATGTTTTGTGAGATATCGATCAGGAAGTCCGGAGTGTTTCCCTATCTATCTTCTATAAGAAAACTGGATCTGCAATAAGTCTCTCACTTATTGCAGATCCAGTTTCTGTTGGCCTTACTCTTCTAGAAAAGCTTCTTCAAAAATATCTGTTAAATATTCAAGTGTGATAGGATCACTATAGGTGGACGCGTCTTGGTCGATTTCGATTACTCGATTATTCTGAACGGCCGGAATATTATTCCATGTATCGCTTTCCATAAACTCGTTATCCTCGGATGTTTTTTTACTAACGACGATAAAATCACCCGCGTATTCTGGTAGAGCTTCTAATGACAATGTGTGGTATCCTTCTTCCAACGCATCTTCCCTTACTTTTTCTGGCATATTGAGATCCATAGCCTGATATAAGATTTCTGTACCTCGTGCCCAATTATCACCGAATACATAGAAATTTTTCGCATCCACTTCAAACACTGTTACTGTAACGTCTTCCCCATATTCTGCTTTGATCTCCTCACCGATTTTTGCTGTACGTCCTTTGAAATCATCAACCCATTCCTGAGCCTCTTCTTCCTTATTCAGTAATTTCCCAATTTCCACTTGTTGAGAAAGGTAATCAAGTTCCCCCCACGTGTATATGACGGTAGGGGCAATTTTCTTTAGTTCTTCTAGGTTTTCCATGTGAGATCCAGCAATGATGAGGTCTGGTTCTTGTGCCATAATAGTTTCTGGCTCATTTTCAGAAACAGTAGCGACATCTTCTAGGTCGTCTGCAAAAAGTGGGTTGGATTTTGTCCATTGGTCAACACCGACTAGCTTACCGTCCAGCGCATGTACATTAGGAGCATTTGTTACAGCAACGATTCGTTGTGGATCAGCAGGGATTTCGACTGGTCCAGTCTCTGATTCGTATGTAACCGTATCTGAAGATTCTCCATCTGTTGTAGATGATTGCGCTTGTTCACTTGAATCACTACCACATGCACTGATTACGAAAATACTAGAGGTTACAATAATCATAAAGAAAAAGTGTTTCATTTTCATGTTTCATGTTCCTTTCTATTAAAAAATAATATTATTTACTTCACATATAGATATTGTTTATTTTTTTCTTTGAAGCGGTCATTATGAGAAGACACAAGTGCTACTTTTTGTGCTTCGGGATCTAGGTAACGCTTCGCACCATTCACAGCATTTGCAGCATCTTGGAAAGCTCCAGCAATAAGGTGCAGCTTTCCATCATGTGAGAGGATATCTCCAGCGCCATATAAACCTGGAATATTCGATTCTCCCAGCACATTGCCTTTAATAAAATAATTATCTTTCAAATCCATTCGAAGGCCACTTTCGTTCATCAATTGATGGTTGCGATGATAGCCATGATTGACAAGAACTGCATCTACTGAAAGAATTTCCGTCTGTTTTGTTTGATTATGAAGTAATGTCACTTCCCTAATCTGATCATCACCTAGTAGTGCGGTTATTTCTGTATGGGTCCGATACTCAACGTTGTTTTTCGTTAATTTTGAAACGTCGGCCTCATGTCCCTTCAATTGGTCACCTCGATAGATTAGTAGAACTTTCTTTGCTATCGGAGCTAATTCATTAGCCCAGTCTACAGCCGATGGCCCACCACCTGATATCAAAATGGTTTTATTCTTAAAATCTTGAAGGGACTGTACACTATAAAACAAGTTACTATCTTCAAAAGTTGATGCATGATCAACATCGAGTTTGATTGGATCGATAATTCCTCCACCAACTGCCATTACCACTGTTTTGGAATAGTGTTTCTTTTGTTGGTCGGTTTCTAATTCAAATATTTGAGAATCTAGTTTGTTCATTTTTGTTATGGTCTGTTCGAGTTCAACTGTCGGATCAAAGGTAAGTCCTTGTTCTATCATTTGCTCGATTAACTTCGAACCTGTTACAGGTGTCATACCGCCGACATCCCAAATCATTTTTTGGGGATAAACATGAACTTTTCCTCCTAATCTATCTTGTGCTTCAATCACCTTCACCTTCATTTCACGTAATCCTGCATAAAAAGCGGCAAATAATCCAGCCGGGCCTCCACCAATAATCGTCACGTCATATAACTCTTTATTATCTTCCATTACCAATAGCACCTCTCTTTTTTTAATCTTTCGTTTTTGCCAACAAGTATAAGAAATATGGAGCTCCAATTACGGCGACAATAATACCTGCTGGAATTTCGGATGGCTGCATCATCCATCGCCCTAACGTATCCGCAACAAGCAGCAATAAGCCACCCACCATTGCCGAAATCGGAATAATATATTCGTGTTTATCCCCAACTAACCGTCGCGTAAGATGGGGGGCTATTAAACCAACAAAACCGATACCACCACTTACTGAAACACAAGCTGCAGCGACAATAACTGCTAATATTAACAGGATCCGCCTCTCCTTCTCCATATGTGCACCTAAACCGATCGCTGTTTCATCGCCAAGCGTTAGGATATTAAGAACAGAAGATTTAGAATAGATGAATGGAAGAAATACAAGTAACCACGGCAATAATGCAAGGACAAATTTCCAATTCGAACCCCAGATACTACCTGCTATCCATGTCGCTAAAAATTGATAGTTATCCGGATCGAGTCTTAATGTCAAGACAATCATTAATGCATCAATCCCGGCCGCAATGGCGATACCGGTAAGCACAAGACGAATCGGAGAAATTCCTTCATGACGTTTATAGGACAAGATGTAAATGATTAGTGCCGCTCCTCCAGCGCCAATAAACGCGATGATCGGCATCACAAAAACCGGTGCGTCTGATACAGTTGCAAAAAAGGAAATGAATAGCATCACTGCTAGTCCTGCTCCTGCATTAATTCCGATGATGCCAGGTTCCGCTAATGGATTGCGAACAATCCCTTGTAATACCGCCCCGGATACCGCCAAACCCATGCCTACTAAAATAGCGATAACCATACGCGGTAAGCGAAAATCAAATAAGATTAACGATTGCTGTTCTGTACCTTGACCGAATAGAGTGATAAGTTTTTCTTGAGGTGATAATCGGATATGACCCGTATTTAAACTAATAAAGAAACAGACACTGATCAGGATAAAAAGGAGCAAAGCAGTTAATTTTACCTGTCTTTCTTTTTTTAGTTGACTCGTTGTTTTCCATTGTTTGTTCGTCATACGTTTCCTCCCCCTTTTCTCGCTAAATACAAGAAGAAAGGTACACCTAAAAGTGCGATTAAGGCACCAATTGGTGTTTCATAAGGAGGATTGATGATTCTTGCTGTTAAATCAGCCAATACAACCAGTAATGCTCCTAACATTGCTGATGCAGGAATAATCCAGCGGTAATCATGCCCTACTAAACGACGAGCGAGGTGAGGTACAATCAATCCAACAAAGCTAACAGCCCCAACTACTGAAACAGCCGCTCCTGCTAAAACTAAAATAATAACGGCACTTAATAACTTGACTCGACCCATTCTCCCGCCAAGACCAATTGCCACTTCTTCTCCTAGACTAAGGATCGTAATCGACCGTGATAAAGCAATTGCCCCTAGTAGCGCTATACATAACCATGGTGTGACTACTTTTAATTGCCCCCAGGTCGTACCTGATACACCCCCGGCATACCAGAAAGCTAAATCCTGGCCAATTTCGAAATAGAGTGCTATTCCTTCGCTTAATGCCCCTAACAAGGCGCTAACAGCGGCTCCTGCTAATACTAAGCGAATGGGTGTTAACCCATTTTCCGACAAAGAACCAACACCATAGACAATCCCTGCTCCTAATGCCGCTCCTAAAAAGGAGAATACGATGACGTAGGAATAGGATAAGCCCGGAAAAAAAGCAAAGCATAAAGCCAACATAAAAGCAGCTCCCGCATTTAATCCAAGCAAACCAGAGTCAGCTAATGGATTTCGTGTCATTCCTTGCATCAATGCACCAGACACTGCAAAACAACTGCCAACAATTGCTGCTCCAATAACCCGAGGTATTCTCAGCTCCCAAATAATTTGATGATCCACTGAATTAGGGTTGAAATGAAATATCGTCCCCCAAACTGTTTTAAAGTCAATATCGGCCGCTCCTAGTGATATCGACAGTGCGAGTGAAAACATGAGTAACACTGTTCCAGCAGTTAAGATTAATATTCCAACTGTCGGACGAGCCGTATCTTTCACTTTCTGTAATTGTTCTTTTTCGTTCATTTGTTCCTTTGACCATTCCATCTATTAATAATTCCTTTCTTTCACACCCAGAGAAATAATTAATACTATCTAACTTTACAACCAGCACTATGTTCACATAGCTGATAGGATAAACAGACCGGGTTGGCACTGTGCGGACATGAGATTAGTTCTGCATCAATCTGAAAAACTCTTCTTAAGTAATCGCAAGTCATCACTTCATTTGGTGTTCCTTCTGTTACAATTGCTCCATCGCGCATCGCTATCATATAATCAGAAAAACGTGATGCGTGATTTAAGTCATGGAGAACCATAATAATGGTACGACCTTCTTCTTTGTTTAAACGCTGTAATAATAATAAAATATCTAATTGATGTGCTAAGTCTAAATAGGTAGTGGGTTCATCAAGCACCAGAATATCTGTCCCTTGCGCCAATGCCATTGCAATCCACACTCTTTGTCTCTGTCCTCCAGATAAAGCATTAGCTGGTTGGTCTCGTAAATCATTCAAACCGGTTACATCCAGTGCCCAATTAATATATTCATAATCATGTTTGGATAATCTTCCCATCCGCTTACGATGAGGAAAACGTCCATAAGACACCAGTTCAAATACGGTTAGTCCACTAGGCGCTTGAGCTGTTTGGGGTAAAACCGCCATTCGTTTGGCAACCTCTTTCGTATCTAATGTGTGGATCGCTTTACCCTCAAGGAAAACAGCTCCCTCTTTTGCTTGCAACACACGTACAATGGTCTTTAACAATGTAGATTTACCACATCCATTAGGTCCGACAATAGTAGTGATCTTGTGTTTAGGCATAGAAACACTTAGATCTTTAATAATTAAGTCATTGGAATAACCTACACTGACTTTGTTGACATCTAAAGCATCCATGTAATATCTCCTCACTTTTCACTAGATTGAAAGAAATCCACCAGTAAATCTAATTGATAGTCCAGTGCGATAACATCTTGAAAATAGAACGAGTCTAGGTCATATTCATAGACCTTTCCTTCTTTAACTGCAGGTAATTCCGTCCATAGTTTGCTAGATTGGACCTCTGCTTTTCTGTCTGATCCCTGCTCTCGCACACCCATCAAAATATAATCCGCTTCACCTAAATACTCTGGTATTGTTTCTTGAGAAATACTTGCCCACCCCTCAGCTTCTGTTACTTCTTCTACCTTCTGCGGTTGTTCTAACCCTAATTGGTTATATAAAATTTCTCCTCCCCGTCCGTACGTTTTACCGAATAAGTATAAATCTTTATCTGTAACTTCAATGATTGCTACCTTCGCGTCTTGTTCTAAAATGTTTGAAAGTTGTTCTTTCTTTTCCTTCACTTTTTCCTGATACTGTTCTAAACGTTGTTCGGCTTCTTGCTCTTTATTTAATATGTTGCCGATTTCAAGTAGGCGTTCTTCATAATCAAGAGTTCCGTATGGAAGTAAAACCGTTGGAGCGATTTTGGACAATTGTTCGTATGAATCTTCTGCATATGTAATAATCAAATCTGGATTTAAACTCGTGATTTTTTCTAACGAAATTGCTGTATCCTCTCCGACACTCTCTACCCCATCTAACCGATCCTGATAATAAGGTGCATCAAAAACCATTGTTTCCGATATTCCTACAGGTTTAACTCCAGCAGCTAATACATCGCCAACATAATCTCTGACAGCAACAACTACTCTTGAAGGTTCGAGTGGTATCTCCACGTTTCCTTTTTCACTCTCGTAATACCTGACACTGCCATCCTTGCTATCTTCTTCATTGATAGCTGAGTCTGCTTGATTCGAGCTACATGCGCTTAGTAAAACCATAAGCAACAAACACAACATTGCGAGACTATAATTATTCCATTTATTCACCGTTTCTCCTCCAATTAATATTGATAATCATTATCAATTAAAGAGTATAAACTAATCCCTTGTTAAATACAACCCTAGATTAAAAGGTTCTTTGTCAAATGTGGTGGTGTAGTTTTATCTAC
>NZ_WJID01000035.1:0-68288 GCF_010994055.1 Gracilibacillus thailandensis
GTAGATAAAACTACACCACCACATTTGACAAAGAACCTTATTTTTAGAGCCAAATATAGAAATTGATGATCCATTAACACAATTAAAACGAAGTGAGTCAATACTACGGCAGTTGTTAAATGAATTAGGTTATCAAACGCCGATTCAGGCAGCAGTAGTTTTTATCAACCCAGAATGTACCATTTATCAAGCCCCACGAACTTCAAAGATCCTATTGCCGACCCAGTTAAAGCGATATTTCCGCCAATTTCATCAACCTTCCACTTTAAGTCCCTTCTGCCATCAACTAGCAGAAAAACTAGAGGCGATCAGGCTTGAAAAATCACCTTATGAACAACTTCCCGAATATCATTATAATGAATTAACAAAAGGAATTCCTTGTAGCTTATGTAAAAAAAATCTAAAAACTAGAGAAGGCCAAAGCTTGATCTGTGACAATTGCGGTGAGCAAGAATCATTACAAGCTGCTGTTTTACGTAATATCAAAGAATTTATGCTGCTTTTTCCAGAAGAAAGAATTACGACAGCCAAAATAGGCGACTGGTGTAATATACCAATAACTGAACGACAAATTCGTTATATCTTGAATAAGTATTTTGAACAAAAAGGATATAACAAAGGTGCCTATTACGTCCGAAAATAAAAGAAGCAGTGATAGCCCGCTCGTTTATAGGATAAATCATAATCATAAATCGACGATAAAAGGCAGAACTACCCCACTCATTTGTAAGATAAACTTATATATCGACGAAAATAGGAAGAGATACCCTGCCTGTTTGTAAGATAAATCCATATATCGACGAAAAGGGGCTGCAATGAACCTCGCATTTGTAGGATAAATAGAAGATGCGAAATATAGATAATCAAATAATAGTCTACAAACTATCTGTGTAAAAAATATAAAACACAAAATAAATATTTCATTATGATATCATTCTAAAAAGGTGTATATTTTTGCTATAATGAAATAATGGATATAGAATCGTCATTAATGGAGGATTATAAGGTGTATAATATCGACGAATGGAAACATATCTTCAAGCTAGATCCAGCTAAAGAGATCTCTGAAGAAATGATAGATAAAATATGTGAATCAGGAACAGATGCGATCATGGTCGGAGGTACAGACGATGTAACCTTGGATGGCGTCTTACAATTATTAAGCAGAATTCGCCGTCATACAGTGCCTGTTATCTTAGAAATATCGAATATTGAATCGGTAACACCAGGTTATGATTATTACTTCGTACCACTGGTGTTAAACAGTCAAGATAAAAAATGGATGATGGATGTCCAACATCAAGCAGTAGTAGAATATGGCGATATCATTAATTGGGACGAGATGTTCGCTGAAGGCTACTGTATTATGAATGAAGAATCCAAAGTGTTTCAGCATGCAGGCTGTAAACTGCCTACACAAGATGAAGCAATAGCCTATGCAAGAATGGCAGAACACTTATTCCGCTTGCCTTTTTTCTATTTAGAGTATAGTGGTACATATGGTGATCCGTCATTAGTTCAATCGATCAGTCAAGAACTCGGGCACACGAAATTAATATATGGCGGTGGGATTGAAACAAAAGAACAAGCTGCTGTAATGAGCGAATATGCGGATATCATTGTGGTCGGTAATGCACTATATGATAATCCGAAAGAAGCATTAAAAACGGTTAAAGTAACAAAGTAAAAGGACGGTGTTACAATGAGTCGGATGATGCACGACTTGTTAAAAGGATTAAATAAAGAACAGCGTGAGGCTGTACAGCATACAGAAGGCCCTTTGTTGATCATGGCTGGTGCCGGAAGTGGGAAAACACGTGTACTAACCCACCGTATTGCTTATTTATTAGATGAAAAGGAAGTCTCACCAAGAAACATCTTAGCGATTACGTTTACCAATAAAGCTGCACGTGAAATGAAAGACAGGATTTCAGGACTTGTTGGACCATATGGAGCGGATATGTGGGTATCAACCTTCCACTCGATGTGTGTACGTATCCTGAGAAGAGATATTGATAGAATTGGATATAGTCGTAATTTTTCGATACTCGATAGCAGTGATCAGCTAACGGTAATCAAAAATATCGTAAAGGATAAAAATATTGATGCGAAAAAATTCGAACCAAGAGCAATACTAGGTATGATCAGCAGTGCGAAGAACGAATTAATAACACCTGAAAAATTTGCGGAATCAGTAAACAACTTTTTTGATCGCCAAGTTTCCGAAGTTTTTACCGAATATCAGCGGCGATTACGGAAAAATCAAGCACTAGATTTCGATGATTTAATTATGCAGACGATTCACCTTTTTAAACGGGTGCCGGAAGTATTGGAGTACTATCAGCGTCGTTTTCAATATATTCATGTTGATGAGTACCAAGATACTAACCATGCTCAATATTCACTAGTCAAACAGCTGGCAGCTCGTTTTCAAAATCTCTGTGTAGTTGGGGATTCCGATCAATCAATCTATGCATGGCGTGGTGCTGATATTTCTAATATTCTTTCCTTTGAAAAGGATTATCCAACCGCCCGTGTTGTCATGCTCGAACAAAATTATCGTTCAACAAAATCGATTCTTCAGGCTGCCAACCAAGTTATTGAAAATAATATGGGCAGAAAACCGAAAAATCTCTGGACAGAGAATCAAGACGGAAACAAAATTCGTTATTTTCAAGCATCAACAGAACGAGAAGAAGGATTATTTGTTGCCGAGCGGATTGAAGAATTAATCAAGGATAACAAATATAAGCATAAAGATATTGCGATTCTATACCGTACGAATGCCCAATCCCGTGCGATAGAGGAAACCTTTATGAAAGCCAATATCCCCTATCAAATGGTCGGAGGCACGAAGTTCTATGATCGTAAGGAGATTAAAGATTTGCTCGCCTACTTACGTTTGATCGTCAACCCAGATGATGACATCAGCTTTGTCCGTGTTGTTAATGTGCCAAAACGAGGTGTAGGAAAAACAAGTATGGACAAGCTCCAAGCTTATGCTACGGCAAATGACATTTCCTTATACACAGCCGTGCAGGAAGTAGACTTTGTCGGTGTCAGTGCTAAAGCTGCAAAATCGTTAATGGAGTTTGGCCAAATGATCAAAAACTGGGAACAACAGCAGGAATTTCTATCCGCAACTGATATGGTTGAACAAGTCATTGAAAAAACAGGCTACGAAGAAATGCTCCATAATGAACGCAGTATTGAAGCACAGACACGTTTAGAAAACATTGAAGAATTCAAAACCGTTACGAAACATTTTGAGGAAACCAATGAGGACAAAACATTAGTCAATTTCCTGACAGACTTAGCATTGATCTCAGATATTGACCGGATGGATGATGATCCGACAGCAGATGACAGTGTCACGATGATGACCTTACATGCAGCGAAGGGGTTAGAATTTCCTGTTGTCTTCCTGATTGGTATGGAAGAGAGTGTTTTTCCACACAGTCGGTCAATGATGGACGAAGAGCAGATGCAGGAGGAGCGTCGCCTCGCTTATGTAGGAATTACTAGAGCTGAAGAGCTCCTTCACGTATCCCATGCGAAGATGCGGACATTATTTGGTCGAACGAATATGAACCCAATAAGCCGTTTTATTGATGAAATTCCGGCTGATTTATTAGAAGGTAAAGAAGAAATGCAGCAATCGAGGTTTGGCTCCTTGGATAAAATAGCGATTCAAGATCAAGATCTACCTTTTGAAAAAGAGCCAGAAAAACCGAAACGTCAACCCATACGTAATGTCAACCAAACAACAGGTGGGGAGAAAGAGGCTTGGAATGTTGGTGACAAAGCGAACCATAAAAAATGGGGACAAGGAACAGTTGTCAAAGTGGAAGGTTCTGGTGATGCGATGGAATTAGACATTGCTTTCCCAGCACCAACTGGTATTAAACGGCTACTCGCCAAATTTGCCCCGATTACGAAAGTGTAAAAAAGGAGGTGTTTGTCCAGTGACAGAACAAGAAGCACGCCAGAAATTAGAAGCGTTAAGAGAAGAATTAACCGAATATAACTACCAATACCATGTGTTAGATAATCCGAGTGTTTCAGATGCGGAATATGATGCGAAAATGAAGGAATTGAAAGCAATAGAAGCAGAATTCCCTGATTTGATTACACCCGACTCACCTTCCCAACGTGTTGGAGGAGAACCTTTAGAACAATTCGAAAAAGTAACTCATCGTGTTCCGATGTTAAGTTTAGGTAATGCTTTTAATGAAGAAGAACTAAAAGATTTTGACCGACGTGTTCGTGAAGGATTAGCGACTGACGATGTGACATATGTTTGTGAATTGAAAATAGATGGACTAGCGATTTCCCTACGTTATCAGGATGGCCTTTTCGTCCAAGGGGCGACCCGTGGCGATGGGACAACTGGTGAGGATATTACCAGTAACTTAAAAACAATCAGAAGTATTCCGCTTAGCATTAAGGATCATTCCCCGATTGAAGTGCGTGGGGAAGCGTATATGCCACAGAAAGCATTTGTCTCTTTAAATGAAGCACGTGAAAAAAATGGAGAAGAGCCTTTTGCCAATCCACGAAATGCCGCGGCAGGTTCATTACGTCAGTTAGATCCGAAAATTGCGGCCAAACGTCATTTGGATATTTTCTTATATGCAGTTGGTGAATGGGAATCCGGTTCTTTAGAAACACATAGTGAACGTCTCACTTATCTTCAAGAATTAGGTTTTAAAACAAATCCAGAATGGCGAAAATGTCATGGTATTGAAGAAGTAATTCAATATGTCGAAGAATGGATAGAAAAAAGAGCGGCCCTTTCCTATGATATCGATGGTATCGTGATAAAGGTAGATAATCTCGAAGCACAAGAACAGCTTGGCTTTACAGCGAAAAGTCCGCGTTGGGCAATTGCTTATAAATTCCCAGCAGAAGAAGCGGTGACAAAGCTTACCGATATCGAACTAAGTGTTGGCAGAACTGGCGTAGTTACACCTACAGCTATATTAGAGCCGGTTAAAGTGGCAGGTACTACCGTTCAACGAGCATCATTGCATAATGAAGATTTAATCAAGGAGAAAGATATCCGTATCGGGGATACAGTCGTCATTAAAAAAGCTGGCGACATTATTCCTGAAGTTGTCCGAGTAGTCGAGGATATGCGAACAGAGGATCAGGAGCCTTTTGCGATGCCGGAAGCATGCCCATCATGTGGGGATGAACTCGTTCGTTTAGAGGAAGAAGTCGCACTAAGGTGCATTAATCCAAATTGTCCCGCGCAACTAAAAGAAGGTTTGATTCACTTTGTTTCAAGGCTTGCGATGAATATCGACGGACTTGGAGAAAAAGTTATAGAGCAACTTTTCCACGCTGAATATATTCACACCATTGCTGATCTTTACCGGTTAGAGCGTGAGGAATTACTGAAGCTAGAGCGTATGGGTGAAAAATCTGTAGAGAACTTGTTAACTGCGATCGAAAATTCGAAGCAAAACTCATTGGAACGGTTGCTCTTTGGTCTAGGTATACGCTTTGTCGGTTCCAAAGCAGCCAAAACATTAGCAGAACATTTTGAAACAATGGACCGTCTCCAGCAAGCAAGCTTTGAAGATTTAATTGCGATTGATGAAATCGGAGATAAAATGGCGGATTCGATTGTTCATTATTTTGAAGATGATCAAGTAAAACAGCTTATTTCCGAGTTGAAAGATTTAGGCTTAAACCTCACCTACCAAGGACCAAAAGTAAGTGAAGCGGCAGCGGACAGTCCTTTTTCAGGTAAGACTGTTGTCTTAACAGGTAAATTAGCAATCTATACTAGACAGGAAGCGAAGCAGCAAATTGAAGCACTTGGCGGTAATGTTACAGGCAGCGTAAGTAAAAAGACAGATCTGCTGATTGCTGGAGAAGATGCTGGATCTAAATTGGATAAAGCGAAAAAATTAGAGGTTGAAGTTTGGGATGAGGCAAAGCTCCAAGAAGTGTTAGAGGAGGAAGCATAATGAAGCAAATACTAGCTAGCCTCTTCATCGTTGTATTAGTTTTAGCCGGTTGCGCCCCTGATTTTGGAGAACAGGAAGAAACCGTAATTGATGAAAGTATCGACGATGAATCGTTAGAAGAGACAGCGATTGTTCCAAAATATAATTTGGAAGATAATTATCGGGTATTGATTGACTCTAATTTAAGTCAGGCAAGAGGTGTGATTACGAATCAAGTGGCAAATCGACTTGATATCGATGAACTCGAAGAAGGATTACGTCGTCACTCTATGGAAGTATATGATCCGGATACTTATTACTTTCAAGAAGGTCAATATTTGACTGATGACATATTATATCAGTGGTTAGATCGCTATGATGAAGAGGATAACCCACAGGGATTGAACCCAGAAGCAGACGAATCTAAAGACGATGAGGAGTTAATAGAAGAAGAAAAAGACAATCCTAAATACCTGTCACATATTTTAGAACAAAACTATTTAAGAAAGACAGAAGATGATTCTGTTGAGTTAGCAGGAATTTCGATCGGAATTGCGATGAAATCTGTTTATCGTTTTCGAACACAATTTGATGACGGTACATACTCTCCCTATTATGAAGAAGAAATTTCAGAAGCTGATATGATGAAAGAAGCAGAAGAAATAGCGGATGAAGTAGTACAACGAATTCGTCAGATGGAAGGGTTAGGAAATGTTCCGATCATGTTAACGATCTTTCGTGAAGAGTCGCAAAATTCTCTTGTCCCTGGTAACTTTGTAGCTAAAACAAATGTTGCTGGTGACAGTTCATCTATTGATGGCTGGCAAGAATTAAATGAAGAGAATGTTTTGTTTCCATCTGATTACGGAAGAAGTACTTACCCAGAAGTAAGGGCCACTTTAGTGGACTTTGAATCAGATATCGCTTCTTATTTTCCGAATTATGTGAGTGTAATTGGAAAAGGCTTTTTCCAAAATGGTGAGTTACGGAAATTAACAGTAGAAATTCCCGTACAATTTTATGGAAAGGCCGAATTAATTGGTTTTACCCAATACGTATATGGACTTATTTTGTCAGGCTTTCCTAACGACTATCAATTAGAGATAAATATCACATCAGGCGAGAAGCAAGAAGCCTTAATTGTAAGAAAGGCAGGAGAAGAGGAAGGATTTGTCCATATCTACCGTTAATTCTATTCAAAAAAGTTTTGCAAAGATAGGATTAATGGTAGAATAAAGTGAGAATATGATCAGTGGGGAATTTCTCCCAGTGATTATTAGCGAAACTTATCAGGGTGTTAGCGTCCGATAACCCCCACTTAGCTTCCATGTGTTACGGGAAGCATAAAGTGGGGGCTTACAGACGTTTAGCACTGTGGTAAACGTTATGGATCTTACTAATAAATGAATGACTTTTAACTATATATGGAGGTGAAGCAATATGACAGAAATCTCAAAAGAACAAGTAAAACACGTTGCCAATTTAGCACGTCTAGCATTAACAGAGGAAGAAGTAGAAACATTTACCCAACAACTAGGAGATATCATCAACTATGCAGAGCTATTAAATGAGTTAGATACCGATAACGTCGAGCCAACTACTCACGTTTTAGATTTAAAAAATGTAATGCGTAAAGATGAACCGAAAGAATGGATTAAGAAAGAAGATGCATTAAAGAATGCACCAGATCAAAAAGATGGTCAATTCCGTGTGCCATCAATTCTTGAATAAGGAGGGTTTCTTTTGTCACTTTTTGATTACACGTTAAAAGAATTACAAGAAAAGCTACATAACAAAGAAATTACTGTTAGTGATCTTGTCGAAGCTTCATATAATCGAATTAATGAAGTAGATGATCAAGTCAAAGCATTTTTGACATTGAATGAAGAAGAAGCAAAGAAACAAGCAAAAGAGTTAGATGAAAAATTAGGCTCCGATGCATCGATTCTATACGGGATGCCAATCGGAATCAAAGATAATATCGTAACAAAAGGATTACGAACCACTTGTGCGAGTCAAATCCTCGATAACTTGAATGACCCATTGTATGATGCAACGGTTATCCAGAAATTAAATAGAGAAAATACAGTTAACATCGGGAAATTAAACATGGACGAGTTTGCGATGGGTTCTTCAACAGAGAACTCCAGCTATGAAAATACTCGTAACCCTTGGAATACAGATTATGTTCCTGGTGGTTCTAGTGGTGGTTCTGCGGCAGCTGTAGCAGCAGGAGAAGTATTTTTCTCACTAGGGTCTGATACAGGTGGTTCCATTCGTCAACCAGCAGCATTCTGTGGTGTGGTTGGTATGAAACCTACATATGGTCTCGTCTCCCGTTTTGGTCTTGTAGCGTTCGCATCATCACTTGATCAAATTGGACCAATTACCAGAACGGTAGAAGACAATGCTCACTTATTACAAGCAATTGTTGGTCATGACAACATGGATTCCACTTCTGCTAATGTAGATGTTCCAAACTATAGTGATGCATTTAAAGAAGATGTGAAAGGCTTACGTATTGCGGTACCGAAGGAGTACTTACAAGAAGGGGTAGACCCAGAAGTAAAAGAAGCGGTCCTTACGGCATTAAAGCAATATGAAGAATTAGGTGCATCATGGGAAGAAGTATCGTTACCACACTCTAAATATGCGGTTGCTGCCTATTACTTACTAGCTGCATCAGAAGCAAGTGCCAACCTAGCACGTTTCGATGGGGTTCGCTACGGTAAACGTACAGAGAAAAATGTTGACATGATTGATATGTTCAAAGAATCTCGTGCAGAAGGCTTTGGTGACGAAGTGAAACGTCGTATTATGCTTGGTACTTTTGCGTTAAGCTCCGGTTATTACGATGCTTACTACAAAAAAGCACAAAAGGTACGTACATTGATTAAAAATGACTTCGAAAAAATCTTTGACGAGTATGATGTGGTAATTGGACCTACAACTCCAACACCAGCATATAAAATCGGAGAAAAAATCGATGATCCATTAACGATGTATACAGATGATGTTTTAACAACACCTGTAAATCTTGCTGGACTACCAGGAATGTCGATTCCTTGTGGATTCTCAAGTGAAGGCTTACCAATCGGATTACAAATTATTGGTAGACACTTTGATGAGTCAACGATCTATCGCACGGCTTATGCATATGAGCAGGCAACAGATCATCACAAGAAACGTCCTGATTTAGGAGGTGACAGGTAATGACAAATTTTGAAACAGTTATTGGTTTAGAGGTACACGTCGAGCTAAAAACGGCGTCCAAAATCTTTAGTCCAAGTCCGAATGCCTTTGGTTCAGAGCCGAATGCGAATGTAAACCCAATTGACTTAGGATACCCAGGTGTATTACCAGTTTTAAATGAAGAAGCTGTAAACTACGCGATGAAAGCAGCGATGGCAATCAATTGTGACATCGCAACAAATACAAAGTTCGACCGAAAAAACTACTTCTATCCAGACAACCCGAAAGCTTACCAAATTTCCCAATTTGATCAACCGATCGGGGAAAATGGTTGGATTGAAATTGAAGTTAACGGAGAAAAGAAAAAAATCGGCATCACTCGTCTTCACTTAGAAGAAGATGCAGGAAAGCTAACGCATGGTGATGACGGTTATTCGTTAGTGGATTATAACCGTCAAGGTACACCGCTAGTAGAGATTGTATCCGAACCAGATATCCGTACTCCAGAAGAAGCATATGCTTACTTGGAAAAACTAAAAAACATTATTCAATATACAGGTGTATCAGACTGTAAAATGGAAGAAGGTTCTCTACGTTGTGACGCCAACATCTCGATCCGTCCAGTAGGGCAAGAAGAATTCGGTACAAAGACAGAATTGAAAAACTTAAACTCTTTCTCTTTTGTACAAAAAGGGTTGGAATTTGAAGAAAAGCGTCAACGTGAAGTATTACTAAACGGAGGCGAAATCCTTCAGGAAACTCGTCGTTACGATGAGCAAAAGAAGGAAACTATATTAATGCGTGTCAAAGAAGGTTCTGATGACTATCGTTATTTCCCAGAACCAGATCTTGTTCCACTATATATTGATGATGAGTGGAAAGAACGCATCCGTGCTGAAATCCCAGAATTACCAGATGCTCGCCGTGAGCGTTATGTGAAAGAGTTAGACCTGCCCGCTTATGACGCAGGTGTTTTAACAAGCACAAAAGAAATGTCTGACTTCTTTGAAGAAGCGATTGAAGCAGGTGCAGATGTAAAACAAGCATCTAACTGGCTCATGGGTGAAGTTTCCGCCTATATGAACAAACAACAAGTCGAAATCCAAGACTTAAAGATGACACCAGCAGCCCTTGCGAAAATGATTCAGCTTATTGAGGATGGTACGATTTCCTCTAAAATGGCGAAAAAAGTCTTCGCAGAGCTTGTAGAAAATGGTGGAGACCCAGAAAAAATCGTCAAAGATAAAGGCCTTGTACAAATCTCTGATGAAGGTCAACTTCGTGAGATCATCACAGGAATCCTTGACGAAAATGAACAATCGATCATCGATTTCAAAAATGGTAAAGACAAAGCCCTTGGTTTCCTTGTTGGTCAAACCATGAAAGCAACAAAAGGACAAGCCAACCCACCGATGGTTAACAAGATCATCAAAGAAGAAATCGAAAAAAGATAATATGAATGAGGAAGGCTGTGTTCCATCGCACAGCCTTCTATTTAATTGATATATTTATAAGTGACCATATAATCGTCGAAAGTGACCATAAAATGCGAAAAAGTGGCCATAAAAGTACGAAAAGTGACCATAAAATGGTTAAAAGTGGCCATAAAAAATTCATGTTATCATTTTGAGTAAAGATTTGCATTTTTATCCAAAATCATTATGATTAAGGTAGGATGTAACACTTAGAGGAGAATGAGTATGAAACGTGCACGCATTATCTATAATCCAACGTCTGGTCGTGAGGCTTTTAAAAAGGAGCTGCCAGAGGTATTGAGGCGCTTTGAAGAAGCTGGATATGAAACATCAGCCCACGCGACTAAATGTGAAGGTGATGCGACAAACGCTGCGAAAATTGCAGTAGATCGTAAATTTGATTTGATAATTGCTGCAGGTGGGGATGGTACCATTAATGAAGTCATTCATGGTATGGCAGAGCAGGAATATCGGCCACAGCTAGCGATTATTCCAGTTGGGACAACCAATGATTTCGCCAGAGCACTGGGGATTCCTCGTGAGATCCAGAAAGCTGTTAGTGTGATCCTCGAGCACCATATTCGCAAGCTTGATATCGGTAAAGTAAATGATCATTACTTCATGAATATTGCAGGCGGCGGCAAGTTAACAGAATTAACCTATGAAGTCCCAAGTAAATTAAAAACGATGCTCGGCCAGCTCGCTTATTATTTGAAAGGGATTGAGATGCTTCCATCTTTAAAACCAACAAAAGTACAAATTGAGTATGATGGAAAATGGTTTGACGATGAGATCATGCTTTTTCTTGTCTCGAATACCAACTCGGTAGGCGGGTTTGAGAAAATTGCTCCAGAAGCTAAAATGGATGACGGTTATTTTGATTTAGTCATACTTCGCAAGACGAATCTAGCCGAATTTGTTCGCATTGCGAGCCTGGCTACTAAAGGGGCCCACCTAGACGACAAAAATATCTTTTACACGAGAGCGAACCGGATTAAAGTCCATACTGAGGAAAAAATGCAGCTAAATTTAGATGGAGAGTACGGCGGTCTGTTACCTGGTGAATTTGAAAACCTGTATCAGCATATCGAATTCTTTGTTTCCGAGGGATTTATCGAAAAACAAGCAAAAATTGAATAATTAAAAATGGTGCATTCTGTCGGAGAGTGTACCTTTTATTTTTCGATAAAATATTTCCCAGGAAATGATTAAATTAGACACGGAAATTTTCTATTTGTCATTAGCTATGATAAAATTTGGACAACATATGATAAGAGAGAATGTCGACTGACGATGAAGACATTTTACCTGAGAAAAAGGACGTTGATATTATGACAAAAACAACCCCACCTGTAACAAAAAATCAAACAATCGAATTAACCTTTGAAGATATAACTCACGAAGGCGCTGGAGTCGGTAAGATAGACGGCTACCCACTTTTTGTACCTTATGGATTACCTGGTGAAAAAGCTGAAGTGAAAGTAATTAAGGTCAAAAAGAATTTCGGATTTGGTCGATTAATCGAAGTGACTGAGGAAAGTGAAGATCGTGTCAAACCACCGTGTAATGTGTATTATCAATGTGGTGGTTGTCAGTTGCAGCATATGAGTTATGAGATGCAACTCGACATGAAACGAAATCAAGTACAAAGTGCTTTGAAAAAGATCGGACATATTGAAGATATCCCGGTTCATCCAACGATTGGTATGGAGGACCCTTGGCGATACCGTAACAAAGTTCAAATACCAGTAGGATCGAAAAATGGTGAATTAATTACAGGATTTTATCGAAAAAGAAGTCATGAAATCATTGATGATATGGCTCGCTGTATCATCACGGATGAAGTAAATGACCGCATGGTAGAGGCGGTTCGTGAAATTGCTAATCGATTAGGGATTCCAGCTTATGATGAGAAAAATAATCGCGGTATTTTGCGACATATTATGGTGAGATCTGGCCAAGAAACAAAGCAGACAATGGTCGTATTAGTAACAAATAAAGAAAAAGTAAATGGGTTAGACACATTAATCAAGGAAATAACGGAAACAAATCCTCATGTTAAATCGATCGTCCAAAATATTAATCCTGATCGTACCAACGTGATTCTTGGTAAGAAAACGAAAGTATTATGGGGAGAAGAATATATTTATGACCAGATTGGAGATATTAAGTTTGCCATCTCTGCTAAATCATTCTATCAAGTAAATCCGCCACAAACGAAAAAATTATATGACCAAGCTTTAGAATATGCAAACCTATCAGGAAATGAAACCGTGATTGATGCCTATTGTGGTATTGGAACAATCTCGTTATTTTTAGCAAAGAAGGCGAAAAAAGTATATGGTGTCGAAATCGTACCAGAAGCAGTAAGTGATGCCAAAGAAAATGCAAAGCTAAATCATATTGACAATGCAGAATTTTTTGTAGGACAAGCAGAAAAAGTAATGCCATGGTGGCGAGCACAAGGGCTTCAGCCTGATGTTGTTGTGGTGGACCCACCAAGAAAAGGCTGTGATGAAGCATTACTAGAAGCAATGCTTGAGATGAAGCCAGAACGAATAGTTTATGTTTCATGTAATCCATCTACGTTAGCAAGAGATTTGCGGATTTTAGAAGATGGTGGATATGAGACAAAAGAAGTGCAGCCAGTTGATATGTTTCCTCAAACGACTCATATTGAGAATGTTTGCTGGTTGGAGCGGAAAATGTAAAAAATTTTTAACAGGATACAAGTACACTGCAAGAGGTGATGCTCGTTCTTTTCAAATGTAGGAGGTTTATAGATGACTAATAATGATATATTAATTAGACTAAGATATGCATTAGATATTAAAGATAAAGATATGGTAGAGATTTTTAAACTTGGTGGTATGGAAGTAACATTAGAAGAAGTGCAAAAAATGCTCACAAAACCTAAAGATGGTTACGATTATGATGTTGAAGATGATGAGAGTATAAATGTAAATAATAAGAATTTGGAATTATTTTTAAACGGCTTAATCATTTTTAAAAGAGGGAAACAAGAGCCAAAACCAGGGCAACCCGAAAGACCGCCACTGTCTAATGAACCCGTTAATAACATCGTTTTAAAGAAGTTAAAAATAGCACTAACATTAACAAGTGAGGATATTATTGAAATATTAAAAGGGGTAGGCGTGATTATTTCCAAAAGTGAATTAGGGGCCTTATTAAGAAAACAGGGACATAAGCATTTCAAAGAATGTGGAGATAAATATGCACGTAATTTTTTGAAGGGATTGGCTGTTAGATATAGAGGATGAGGGAAGGTGTCTAACTAAAAAATACTCTATTTACTAGTCCGACCCTGATTTCGTAAACATTTTTTTGCGGATTCAGGGTTCTTTCATTCTATATTTTTACCAATATATATTTTAACTTTCGAAAAAAGTTGAAAATAGGAGGTTAAAAATAAACTATTGCGATCAGTTTGATTAAAGATACTTAAACATGGTATAAGTATAAAAGAAGCAAAAGAAATTTTGCTTTTTTAATTTTGGGATAAGGATAATCTTATCTCCGATAACGAAAGGATTTTAATTATGACAGAAAATTTTTGGCGTGAATTACCACGACCGTTTTTTATATTAGCACCAATGGAAGATGTGACAGATGTTGTTTTTCGTCATGTAGTGAGTGAAGCAGCTAGACCGGATGTGTTTTTTACCGAATTTGCCAATACGGAAAGTTATTGTCATCCAGACGGAAAACAAAGTGTGCGTGGGCGTTTGACATTTACAGAGGATGAACAGCCAATGGTCGCTCATATTTGGGGAGACAAGCCTGAATACTTTCGGGAAATGAGCATTGGTATGGCAAAAGAAGGATTTAAGGGTGTCGATATCAATATGGGGTGTCCAGCACCTAATGTCACAAAGAGTGGCAAAGGATGTGGCTTGATCCGTCGTCCAGAAGTTGCAGCAGATATTATACAAGCAGCGAAAGCAGGGGGATTGCCTGTAAGTGTGAAGACAAGGCTTGGTTATACGTACGTGGAAGAATGGCGCGATTGGCTCACACATATCTTGAAACAAGACATCGTTAACCTTTCCATTCATCTCCGTACTAAAAAGGAAATGAGTAAAGTAGATGCTCATTGGGAATTAATTCCGGAAATCAAAAAACTTCGTAATCAAGTAGCACCAAATACACTTTTGACGATCAATGGTGATATCCCGGATCGTCAAACCGGATTGAAACTTGTCGAGCAATATGGTGTTGATGGAGTGATGATTGGACGTGGTATTTTTCATAATCCATTTGCCTTTGAAAAGGAGCCAAGAGATCCGAGTAGTAAAGAATTGCTCGATCTTTTGAGATTGCATCTGGATCTTTTTGATAAATATTCGAAAATAGAATCACGTCTGTTCAAACCACTTCGCCGCTTTTTTAAGATATATGTCCGTGGATTTCGAGGGGCAAGTGAATTAAGAAACCAGTTAATGGACACAGAGTCTACAGATGAAGTGCGTGAATTGCTCGATAAATTTGAGTTACAGAATCTTGAAGGGGTGGAGAATTAGTAGAGTTTCTTTATTCAAGGTTACAACAAAGATGATGTTAGCACGATGCTAGACACAAGTATCTAAATCAAAAATAAAGACCCGAACTTGAATTCCTTAACAGATGGAATAGTTCGGGTCTTTTTTATGCGAACTTAAGATTTTCATAACGGCTAAAACATAAAGTGCGCAGTAACGTGATTGGGTTTACTGTCCATATTCTTCATTGGAGAAAGTTGACGAAACGATCCAGCAGAATACTTCGTTGGGAACAAGTACAACATCTATTCGAACAAAAATTACATTCGTATTGTTTTCTATGTTATCGTTCAAACCAACGGAAGAAGATATCCCCGGAAGCGCCATCCCTGTTCCGAGGAAAAAGTCCTCTCTTCCGGGGATAATCGCCAATATCCCGGGAAGGGAAGGAGATATCCCCGGAAGCGCCCCCCCTGTTCCGGGGAAAAAGTCTTCTCTTCCGGGGATAATCGCCAATATCCCGGGAAGGGAAGGAGATATCCCCGGAAGCGCCCCCCCTGTTCCGGGGAAAAAGTCTTCTCTTCCGGGGATAATCGCCAATATCCCGGGAAGGGAAGGAGATATCCCCGGAAGCGCCATCCCTGTTCCGAGGAAAAAGTCCCCTCTTCCGGGGATAATCGCCTATATTCCCGGAAGGGAGTGGTAGTTATCGTCACTATATATTTCGAAAATATGTTTAAGGATATTATGTTACTTCGAACAAATAAGCTACATTGAAAAAAATTAGATCTCTTGTCAACGTTCATCTTTAGCCTGGAATGTATTCGTTATGTCCTAGCATCGTTTTTCATTTTTATGACTCATCACGATTACTATCCGTATCCTCAATCGGTAAGAACTCAAAAATCTCACCAGATTCAACGGATTCGACGAGTCTCTCCAACCAGTGACAATAGTTCCTATATTCCTTGAGTTGCTGCATATCTTGTTCAGCTCGACGTTTCATTTCTACATCGATTTCCTCCATATTAAGGACTTCCTGCAGTTTTTCTATTGCATCATTGATGGACGAAAGATTTAATTTTGCTTCTCTTTCCCATTTATCCCCAAAGAAATGGGAAAAGTATTGGAAGAAATTTTTCTCGGCCATAAATAAATCTTTACGAGAACCTCTTCTCCAAACTTTTTTTACAATGTTGATATCTTGTAACTTACGCACTGCTGTACTCATGCTCGGTTTACTCATTCCAAGGTCGTTTTTCATATCATCAAGAGTCAAAGGATCATGCTTGAAATACATAGTTGCGTATAATCTTCCAATGGATGGTGTGACGCCGTATAGATCCATTGTTTCGGCAATCGAGTCAATGACTAAGCGCTCAGCATCTTCAAGCAATTCTTCTGCTTTTTGATGTTTTTCATCTTCCAATGATATCCCTCATTTCCTATTAGTAAAATTTAAATGGTTAAATATGAATTTAACTTCTTTAATTTCAACTATAACTTATCTTGTGTGAATGTCAAAAGTTATCTAATCGAATATAGTCACTGGTTTACAAAGAAAAAACACTATGGTATATTTAAAATGTTAAAAACGTTAAAAAATAATTTAACAAAATTAATGTGAGGGGGAGAATTTATGAAAAAAATGTTCATCAACGGGGAATGGAATGAGGCTCGCACCGGTGAAAGTAGGAGCATCATCAACCCGTTCAATCAGGAAATTATTGCAACAGTCGCTGAAGGGAACGCTGAAGATGCAAAACTAGCAATCTCTGCAGCGCGTGAAGCCTTTGATCATGGTGATTGGAGGCATACCCCTGCTAATGAACGAGGTAAAAAAGTACTCCAAATCGCTGAATTAATAGAAAGAGATAGTGAAGAACTAGCAGAGCTTGAATCTCTTGATACTGGCAAAACGATTGAAGAAAGCCGTGCAGATATGGCTGATATCGCTGAGGTTTTTCGTTATTTTGCTGGGTTAGCTGATAAAGACGGTGGAGAAATTATTGATTCACCGATTCCGAATAGTCAAAGTAAAGTGGTTCGTGAACCGGTCGGAGTTTGCGGTCAAATCACGCCATGGAATTACCCACTATTACAAGCAGCTTGGAAAATTGCCCCTGCGCTTGCTGCAGGAAATACGATTGTAGTGAAACCAAGTGAGATCACGCCGTTAACAACCATTAAAGTGACAGAATTAATGGAAGAAGTCGGTTTTCCAGATGGTGTAGTTAACCTTGTGCTCGGTAAAGGTGCGACAGTAGGTAACGAGCTAGCAGAAAGTCATGACGTTGACCTCATATCTTTTACAGGTGGGATTGATACAGGTAAGAAGATTATGCAGACGGCAAGTGGCAATGTGAAGAAGATTGCACTCGAACTTGGAGGCAAAAATCCGAACATTGTATTTGCCGACGCTGAATTCGATACGGCACTTGATCAAGCCTTAAATGCTGTTTTCTTCCATGCTGGCCAGGTTTGTTCTGCAGGAGCTAGATTGCTCGTAGAAGATTCGATTCATGATCGCTTTGTCGAAGCACTTGCTGAAAGAGCTAAACGGATTAAATTAGGTAACGGATTTAATGACGAAACGCAGTCTGGTCCATTAATTTCAGAAGAACATCGAGCAAAAGTTGAAAAATACGTAGAAATTGGAAAACAAGAAGGAGCCAAAGTCTTGGTTGGTGGTTCTCGTCCAGATGATCCCGAACTGCAAAACGGCTTCTTTTACTTGCCTACTATTTTAATCGATTGTCATTCCGATATGCGCATTGTACAGGAGGAAGTATTTGGCCCTGTCCTAACGGTCGAACGTTTTAAAGATGAAGAAGAAGCAGTACGTCTGGCTAATGACACGATCTATGGCCTTGCCGGTGCAGTATGGACGACTGATGTTGATAAAGCAGAACGTGTTGCGTCTACATTACGAATGGGTACAGTCTGGATTAACGATTTCCATCCATATTTCGCACAGGCTCCATGGGGTGGATATAAACAATCAGGAATTGGACGTGAGTTAGGCAAAATGGGATTGGAAGAGTACACAGAAACGAAACATATTTACCGTAATCTCAATCCAGAGCCACTTGATTGGTTTAAATAATGATATAACTGAATTTCGTTTGAATATGCTCATTTTATATTTAAATAAGGAGGTTCTTAGAATGAGTGAAAGATTTGACTATGTAATCATTGGCGGTGGAAGTGCAGGTTCTGTACTCGGTAACCGCCTAAGTGAAGACGGAACAAAGAGTGTTCTTATATTAGAGGCAGGACGTAGTGACTATCCATGGGATTTATTGATTCAAATGCCAGCAGCATTGCCATTCCCATCAGGGAAAAGCTTGTACGACTGGAAATATGAATCTGACCCTGAACCTTATATGGGTGGTCGACGAATTAAGCATGCTCGTGGTAAGGTGCTTGGAGGTTCAAGTTCAATTAATGGTATGATTTATCAGCGAGGTAATCCCAAGGACTATGAACGATGGGGAGCCGATCCCGGTATGGAAACATGGGATTTTGCGCACTGTCTTCCATATTTTAAACGTTTGGAAAATGCATTAGCAGCAGATCCAGATGATGACCTTCGTGGTCATGATGGTCCGATTAAATTGGAACGCGGTCCAGCTAAAAATCCATTGTTCCAAGCCTTTTTTGATGCAGCTGTCCAAGCAGGGTACAATCGAACACCTGATGTAAATGGTTATCGTCAAGAAGGATTCGGACCATTTGATAAGCATGTGTATAAAGGTAGAAGGATGTCTGCTTCACGTGCATATTTACACCCATACAAGCACCGTAACAATCTTACGATAAGAACACGTGCTTTCGTTACCAATATTGACATAAATGGTGAACGAGCAGAGGGTGTGACATATCGACGCAACGGGAAAATGCATCAAGTGAAAGCAGGTGAGGTGATCCTTGCTGGTGGTGCGATTAATACGCCACAACTATTACAATTATCAGGTGTGGGTGATGCAGAGCATTTACGTTCAGTCGGTGTCAAACCGAAAGTGAACCTTCCTGGTGTTGGTGAAAACCTTCAGGACCATCTTGAAGTTTATATCCAACATGCTTGTCCGCAACCAGTATCTGAACAGCCTAACTTGAAGTTATGGCGGATGCCTTGGGTTGGTTTGCAGTGGATATTCGGTCGCAAAGGTCCAGCAGCAACGAACCATTTTGAAGGTGGAGGGTTTGTCCGTTCGAATGAAGATGTCGACTATCCAAATTTGATGTTTCATTTCCTTCCGGTAGCAGTAAGATATGATGGACAAAAAGCAGAAACAGATCATGGATTCCAAGTACATGTTGGACCTATGTATTCTGATGCTCGAGGGTCATTAAAGATTCGTTCAAATGATCCTAAAGACCATCCAAGTATGGTTTATAACTACCTTTCAACCGAACAGGATCGACGTGAATGGGTTGAAGCAATTCGAGTTTCTCGGAATATTTTATCTCAGCCAGCGATGGCACCATATAATTCTGGAGAAATCTCCCCTGGTTCTTCTGTTCAAACAGATGAAGAGATTTTAGATTGGGTGGCGAAAGATGCGGAGACTGCACTGCACCCATCCTGCACGACAAAAATGGGGCCAGCTTCAGACCCGATGGCAGTCGTAGATCCGAATACAATGAAAGTCCATGGACTTGACAATGTAAGAGTTGCTGATGCATCTGCAATGCCTTACGTTACTAATGGTAATATTCATGCTCCTGTATTGATGTTGGCGGAAAAAGCAGCTGACTTAATCCTTGGACGTAAACCACTAGAGCCGATTCATGCTGATTATTATCGTCATGGCATTGATCCAGCAGATGCAGGAACAGTTAATCGCTAAGACAAATAATGTTTCTATAAGAAGCACTTATATTTAATATATTTCCCCCTTTTTTGAAATAGATGTAGAGCATTAAATTGCAAAACAAAGCAATTTAATGCTCTTTTTACTTGTAAGGAAAGAAAGTATAAAAATTGGTGCCTGTCTACGCAAGCGCCCAGAAACTAGGCGACTTCACGAATCGCCCTACGATAAGTCATCATCGGTTCGTAAACTCACCGTGATTCCTTTATCTCAGTTGATCCGCTCCAGTCGCTACGTTTCTAAACGGGTGCTCTGCGCTTTTCTTAACAAGTATCGATATTCCTTGGATAAAGACTTATATCCGAACAAGGTATCCCAGGAGGAGCGGTTATTGCTCTATTTATCCAGTTGTCTATAGTAAGGTCTGCTCATTTAACTACAAAAAAGAAGCTAGTCTCACCAGTAAGAGAGACTAACTTCTTTTATCTTTTTCCTTATTCTACCCATTCATCAACCAATTCTTGATTTTCATCGATCCATTCCTTAGCTCCATCGAGCGGTTCTTCAGCATTTTCCACATAATCAATTAATTCACCAATTTGCTCGTCATTCATTTTCCAGTTATTAAACCATTCGCTAACGTTTGGAAAATCTTCGCTAAATCCTTCTCTTGTAGCATGGTGAATTTTTTCTACTCCACCGTATGTGTTTTGTGGGTCTTCTAGGAATTTTAAGTCATATTTAGAGAAAGCCCAGTGTGGCGTCCATAGTGGCGCAACGATTGGTTCTTCATTTTTTATTGATTCTCTAATCTCAACTAACATGGTAGCTTCAGAGCTTGCTAATAGTTCAAATTCAAGATTATAATCATCAATTAATTCTTTCGTCACATCCATTGTACCTGCACCAGCGTCAAAACCAACAATTTCTCCTTCAAACAAATCTTTGTGTTCATTTAAATCTTCTATACTATTTACTTCTTCTACATATTCTGGAACTACAAGCCCTACTTTAGCATTATCAAACCAAGTAGCTTCTGAGAAATTAACTGTTTCCTGATACTCTTCAAGGTAATTAGCATCTTGAACCGGTAACCAAATTTCTAAATGAGCGTCCAGATCGCCACTTTCTAATGCTTGCATCATCACACCCATGTCTAATACATTTAACTGGACGTTATAACCTTTATCTTCTAATATCGCTTTCCACATATTCGTTACAGCGATGTTTTCGGCCCAATTAATTTGACCAATTGTTATTTCTTCATTATTTACTTCTGTATGTGACTCCTGGTCTTCCTCTGTTTGGTCACTGTTTGATGGATCACTTGTGTCCCCGCATGCTGTCAATACAGCAACCACTAATAGTGCAAAAATAATACTTAACTCTTTCTTCCATTTGTTCATTGTTGAAAACTCCCTTATTATCTATTTATTTAAAATATTCCAAACATAAAATTAGTTCAGAAATATTTTAATATAAAAGCAAAACATCAACTTATCTCCTATTTAGAAGCATAGAAGTCATGTAATGGTATTCTTAAACTATATATAAGAATACAGGCTTTTTCGATACTAAAGCAAATGAATCATATCCCTCCTTGATAAATTTGTTAAATTTTTTTAAAACGTTCTTTACATATTTTATACTAACGTGTTTAAGCTAAATGTTCAAGTGGTAAAAAGTGATTTCAGTTAATTCATACTAAAAGTGAAGTCATTTAACAATTCTAGTAACTCTTTTTAATTCATTCATTATATTCAGCTGAGGAGAGATACAAAATTGTATTCTAAATGATAAAGAATTGAAATATTGTGTTGGGTTATGTTTGTTAGAATATAGGATGAAGTTTTATCAGCGTGCTAATCGTTCGCCAAAATCCAAGGTTTGAGTAAAACAAAAAAGCTAAGGTAGGAGATAACGGACGCTAACACCCTGATAAGTTTCACTAATCACCGGTGGAGAGCAAAAACCTCCACTGATAGAAGTATATATAGCACGTTTTAAATAAAGCAATATGGGGGAACAGGATGACAATGGAGAAACAACTAATTAGTAAATCCTATTATCATACATTTATAGAAGGTATTCATAATGTGGAGCCAATCAAGGTATTGGGTGAATTATATATAGAAGAGCAGCAAAATGAAATGCCTGATTTATCGTATATTCGTTTTGCTCAGGGAGAGGTTTATTTTCTGTATAAAGATTATGAGGCGGCCATTTTTAAATGGGAAAACGTTGCTAATGAATTGAAACCTTGGGCGCAGAAAAATATAGCAGATGCTCATGCAAAAATGAATTTACTTGCCATTGCCGAGGACTACTATAATGCAGTTGAAACAGATTCTGAGGTTTTAAAAACAGAAGTCCTTCTACAACTATTTTCACTATACATACAACTTGGTAAGCATGCAAAGGCAGTTGAATCGATTAAGCATGCGGTGGATATAAATCCAGACTATCCTGATGTCACTGATGTAGCACGAGTTTTCTTTGAAGACCAACAGGATTGGGACAATGCTGTTGAGCTTGCAGTTAATGAAGCAATACGAACAGAATCATTATCATGGTTTATGACCTTAGAAGAGTATGTAGAAAATGGGCATACTGTAAAAATAAAGCCAAACTATTTCCGCGAAGTATTAATGACTTTATCTAACATTGATCTGAATCGCTTTGAAAGTTTAGCAACAGCACTATGGAATAGTTATAAACAAACAGATTTATATTTTCCTTGGCTGGAAGAAATAAATGATCTAATGTTAAACATAGAGTCGGGGCCTTCCTGTGTTTGGAGTAAGCTTTCTAATCAGTTTAGGGGAACATACTTTGAATTAATAAATGGTACATTTTTGATTAGAGAATTTTCTTATTTAATACCAAGTCATTTAACCAATTGGATGAAAGTATCTACGGCTTCAGATGCTGCGATAGCATCATCAGCTGTACTAGCGTGGAGCGAAATGTATTCATCCGATATGGAAGCTTCTATTATTAATAAGGCGGAAACTCTATTAAGCCGGTCTGCTTATGATCAGAAAGGTATAGAAGATGGATTCAAACTTTTCAAGTCGATCATGAAATGGGCAGGGAGTGAAGGCTTGTTATTGGATAAACGTTTCGAATGGATCGTTCACGAACTGCAGAATTTAAATCAATATCATCTCATGATTACAGGAACAGAGACGAGCGGAAAGGCGTCATTTGTGAATATGTTGCTTGATGAGGAGGTTTCAGAAGAGCCTGCTAATGCTACCATCCTTTATAAAGATGCAGATAATGCGAAAATTCATGCCATTACGAATGAAGAAGAAAGAACCATAGCTGAACATAACGAGTTTAAAGAAGCAACAAAAGATGAGCAGACATTTATTTCTTGTAAGATGCCGGTACCGTTTTTAAATGAAAATAAACTTACCTTAATTGATACTCCGCAGACTGATGGTAATCATTATCTGTATGTAGCAGACAGCTTATTGTTTGTTTTAAATGCGGACTCCAATTTGACAGGTAATGAATTGGATATGGCTGTTCAAATCAAGGAACAGGCACCAGAACTCCCAATTCACTTTCTATTATGCAATACGGACCGAAATACGGACAGTCAGGAAGTGATGGAACGGACGGAGAAAATAATATCTAGAATCGATGCTTATTTCCCAAAGGCGAAAGCATTCACTTATTCCACATATGGAGAAGGAAATAATCAGATAAACGAGTTTTCTGCTTTTACTAGGTCTATAATGGGTGGACATAGCTTAGAACAAGAGCGTGCGTCAAAGATTTTGTATTATATTCGGAAATCGATTAAGTATTTGCTTTTAAAACGTGAAGAAGTAGAAAATTCATTAATCGATAACATTAAATGGAATGAAGAGATAGTCACTAAACTGAAGGGTGCTCAACATCAGTTAAGTGATTTAGAAGAGAATACGGTTCAAGTTATTAAAAAGTCATACAGCAAAATTATAGAAGAATGGAAACAAGATTTGACGATAAAGATTCCAGAATTGGTTCAACAAAGTTCTGAAGTAATTAAGGAAGATAGTGATTTTGCAAAAATTCATATTGTACTTAACGATGAAATAAATAAGCGAATTAATCATTATATTGAAGAAACAGTTTTACCAGATTTATATATAGAACTGCAAGAATGGATGGAGAATAGTGAAAGGGAGCTGAATGACAGTCAGGAGTACTTAGGTGAAATGAGCGAGAGTTTTAATCATCTATATGGTGAAGACAAGATATATTTCGAGTGTGACAGAAGGGTACTAGATGACTGGCATCGGGATATAAACCGAATGACAAGAGGAAATATACAGTTGACAAAGGCGAATTTTCTGAACAATGCTACCATTTCACAATTTTTATGGAAAAGTGCAGGAAAGCTTGTTGGTGCATTATCAAAAAATAAAGAAACTCTCCATGAGAAATATAAACAATATATGGAAGGGAAAGACTACAGCAAAACAAGCGAAGTACTTATTGATGAGTTTATGCAGCAATTCGAAATATTTGGGAAATCTTTAGAACGGGACATTAAGATATTCTTTACAGATCCGTATGATGAATTAGATGCAGTCTTAGCAGAAACATATGATGAGATTGAAAAAAATAAAGATATCCTAAGCGAAATGCAACAAAAACCAGAGGTATACCGCAACCCGATTACCTTGTTTGAATTAAGGCTACGTCAATATGAATGGATGTTTGCTACAAGAGAACGAATCTATGAAAATAGTCCATCTATATAAAGGAAGTTCTTTCATAGCAATTATTAGAGGACATTTAACGCCTTTCATTATGAGATAGAGTATATTATAAGGGATTGTTATGAACCGAACAAAAATAAAGAAAATGCTTAGTTCAACCCTGTTTTCGTAAAAAGACTTTTGCGAATTCGGGGTTTTTTGATATGTACCCTTCCCATGTCTGACTGTTTGCATTTGTACAGTTTCACTTTTTGCTTTCATTTCTTTTATGTTTAGGTACTTTGTTCCTTTTGCTCCTTAAAAGCCAACAATATAAGCAATTTTATTTATGGCTTATTCTTTGAATAAACTTCCAATGGATAATAAGGGTAAGAAAGATGAAAGGGTATAATAACGCGGAATACCAAAGTTTCCAGCTAACGTAGTAAAAAAACGCTGTCTGCAAAGAAACCCATTCAAAAAAAACGGAAAATGCAGTCCAAAGTAAGATATAGAGAACTTTAGTTCCTAACTTCTTAGTGGAAGGATAAAAGTTTAGAAATAAAAAACTAATGGAAGGAAAGTATAATAATATTCCTAGCAGGGCAAGCCAGTCAAATCCTTCTTGAAAATAACCATACAAATGATAATGTAGGTTAAGTATGATATCAGTTAAAAGTCCATATACAAAAGCAAAAATGGAGGTAGCATAAATTTCAATCTTATTTAGCTTTTTAGGAGAAAAAAATGCAATTAAGTTGAAGAATACAAAAATGACAAAAATGAATATCCACACATCTATATTCCTTTCTATTTGGAGGTTACTTTTGCGACTCCAATCGCAAAGTGATTCCACAGTATATTTTCTACTAATTCTGCTTGTGTTTCCTCACACTCAATGATTAAAATAACTTCTGAATGTTTTCCTTTTAATAATCGTTTCTTTCTTTTAATAACCCGTTCAGTAAAAAGACGAATAATAAGCCCGATTAGGAAGCCTATGAATGCACCGATTAACCCCCAATATATTGGGCCTAATGCTAACTCAAAGCCTATACTTGCTCCAATAACAGAGAAGGCGGTCGCAAGTGCTAAACCAATATCAATCATGCTTGTACCGTCTGAACGATGTAGTGTATCAAATAATTTTCGTTCTTCTTCACGATTATCAAGAGGGATAGCATATATGTTTTTTTTCATAATTCCTTTTTTTTCTAGTGTGGAAATAGCTATTTCCAAGTAAGAATTATTTTCAAATGTTGAAAAAAGTTGCATTTTAATCACTTCACTTTTTGTCCTTTTAAAATCTTGAATTCAGGGTCTTGATATTGAGTTTTTAAATATGTTCTTTGTTCTTTGTCGTAGAGTTTGTTGTTTTCAACTGTTGCTGAATAGGAGTCATATACAGCAAAGCCATACAGAGACGGAAAATATAATAACCATTCTGGATGTAACACTGTTGTTGCATTTTGGATTTCTCCCAGAAACAAAAGTGTCACTGCTTCAAGAGCATGAGATTGATAATAGAAGATAACAGCCCAGATCACAACAAAAGCAGCTGTTAAAATTCGATGAATATAAAGTTGCCCTAGACCAGGCATGAATAATGACCAGATAAAAGCTAGTATAGGATTTCTCTTATCAAGGTAATTTATTTCTATTGGTGATAAGACAAAAGAGTTAAAACGGTGATTTTCTCTTTCAGCCAATAGGTAAACTTTATTTAAGTCGATGGTTGTTCGATAGCTATCCCAAATGGCGAAAAGGTAAACAGGAATATAAATAAGCAGCCATCGTGTATCCAAAACCTCTTTAGCCATGTCGATTTTCCCTTGAAACGAATAAATCATTGCAAGATTAAGACTCGTTTGGACATTGATTATAACTTCCCAGATAAACAATAAATAGCCACGTATATATTTGGAAAGTAATAAATGTCCGAATCCTGGACATGCTGCACTCCACCAAGCAATAATATATGGATTTCTTAGATGAACTTGTGTTGTTCCCAACATACTGACATGTGCCTTGTAACGCCTTGCTGTATTGTCATTATTGTAGTTTTGCATATTTAATCCACCTAAAAAAGTTATCTTTACAATGATTTACATGATATATACTCTATTTCAACCATTCTGGACCTCTGAATAACAATCTCTTACAAAGATCTTCTTGTAGTGGAGAGATTACGTTATTCGCTTCTTTATTTGCCAATACAATAGATGTGGATAGAATGGTTAATATAAATGCTACTATTACAACCTTATCCATGTTGAAATACTTCTTAATGATTAATGTCTCTCTAGTTTTCAAAATTATGTAAATGAAGTGTCGTAAATGTTTATACTTAAGAAAAAATAATTAGAAATCAATCAATATAGTAACGATAGGAATGGGTCTATCCAAATATTAGTTGCTATTCCAGACATTATCTGCTATTATTAATAAGACTTATTTTTGTTCGGTATCGGTCTGAGAGAAAAGAGTAAATTTTGCACTTTTCGCCTTTTATCTAAATTGAACATTGATAGTAATAAATGGTGGGGATATCCACATAGGAGGAAACAAATATGCAACAAGGTACAGTTAAATGGTTTAATGCAGATAAAGGTTTCGGTTTTATCGAAGTAGAAGGTGGCGAAGATTTATTCGTTCATTTCTCAGCCATTCAAGGTGAAGGTTTTAAAACTTTAGAAGAAGGTCAAACAGTTACGTTTGATACAGAAGAAGGCCAACGCGGACTTCAAGCTACTAACGTTAATAAAGCATAATGATTAAAGGGCTCTTCCATAGAGTCCTTTTTCTTTTTTTGCAGAGAGAAAACTTATTGATCAGTCTACATTACAGCAGCAGTGAAAAATGTATTCGCTTTTCTTAATTTGAATATGATGAACAGTCTGCGCAAATAGTATAAATAAATCTAATAAAAATGAGGGTAACAAATGAATGAAAGAGATTTTGAAAGCTATCTATTAAGTACTGAATTAAAGAAGGCACTAGATGTATTGAAATACAATAGGCCTACAGAGGTACAAAGTGAAGTCATTCCACGAGTATTGGATAACCAAGATCTTATAGTAAAGTCTCAAACCGGAAGTGGAAAGACTGCTGCTTTTGCTATTCCTATTTGTGAAAAAATGGTCTGGGAAGAAAATAAGCCACAAGCATTAGTGCTAGCCCCGACAAGAGAATTAGCTGCTCAAGTTCGTGAAGATATAACCAATATTGGCAGATTTAAACGAATTAAAGCATTAGCTTTATATGGCAAAGAATCCTTTGCTATTCAAAAGGATGAACTGAACCAAAAAACACACGTAGTTGTAGGTACTCCTGGTCGAGTAATGGATCATATCGAAAAAGGGACATTAGATTTAGAGCAAATAAAATATCTTGTCATTGATGAAGCAGATGAAATGCTTAGAATGGGCTTTATAGATGAGGTAGAAGCTATCATTAAACAAGTACCATCGAACAGAGTAACGATGTTGTACTCGGCAACCTTACCAAAAGAAATTGAAAAGCTTTGCCATCAATATATGAAAGACCCTGTAAATGTTGAAATTACAACAGAAGTCACAAATGCTCGAATAGAGCACAGTTTATTTGAAGTGAAAAAAGACGCGAAAATAGCTTTACTTAAAGATGTAACCATTGTTGAAAATCCAGATAGCTGTATCATTTTCTGTAATACCCAAGAACAAGTAAACGAAGTATGGAGTGAGTTGGAACAGTCTCATTACACTTGTGAACAAATTCATGGTGGTTTAGAACAAGAAAAACGATTTTCTGTAATGAAAGGCTTTAAATTGGGTGAATTTCGTTATCTTGTAGCAACAGATGTAGCAGCTAGAGGCATAGATGTAGATAATGTGTCTCTCGTGATTAACTTTGATGTCCCAATGGAAAAAGAAAGCTATGTACACCGAACAGGAAGAACAGGTCGTGCAGGTAATAAAGGGAAGGCGATTACCTTTGTAGCTGATTATGAAAACAAATATTTGCGACCAATTGAGAAGTATATCGGTTTTGAGCTTCGTATACGGGAGATACCTTCGAAAGAAGAAGTAAAGAAAGCAAAAGAAGCCTTTGATAAAAAAATGACCGAACGACGGATTGTTAAAAATAATAAAACAGCTAGAATCAATCAAGATATTATGAAATTGCATTTTAATGGTGGCAAAAAGAAGAAAATTCGTGCTGTGGATCTTGTTGGTACTATTTCAAATATCCCAAATGTAACAGCAGACGATATTGGGATTATTACCATTAAAGATAATTGGTCTTATGTTGATATATTGAATGGCAAAGGATCTCTAGTTTTGGAAGCGATGGAACATACAAAAGTTAAAGGAAAGAAATTAAAAGTAAGCAAAGCAAGGAAATAGAAATATTCAAATACGTACACACTCCCCACTTAATCTCTATTATTGGAAGGACCAAAATACAATTTCGTTAATATTTCGATCAATTTGTAGTAGAATAGTATCGATTAAGCGGTAGAGAGATAAGGGGGGAAACGATTATGGAAATTCGAGAAATGGTAGAAAAAGATAATCAGGCAATGGAGAGAATTATTAAGCAATCTCTGGAGTCTTTTTCCTTAAATATTTCAGGTACAGCTTATTTTGATCCACAACTAGGAAGATTAGCACAATTTTATCAGCAACAACCAAGCGCAAAATATTGGGTTGTTGTAAATGAACATGAGGAAGTAATGGGTGGGGTAGGTATTGCACCTTTCGACCAGGAAAAAAATATATGCGAGTTGCAAAAATTGTACATTATCCCTGAAGTACAAGGTAGAGGTTTATCCAAAAAATTGATTACAGTAGCATTAAACTTCGCCAAAAAGCACTATACGTATTGTTATTTAGAAACAATGGACAAACTTCAAATCGCCAACCAACTCTATAGTAGGTTTGGTTTTAAGCAGCTTGATAAACCGATGGAAGCATCAGAACACAATGCTTGTGACACTTGGTATATAAAGGAGTTATCATAAACAAGCTATCAAGAGCTTGAGAGTTATATAACATTAAGAAAAGGAAAGCGCAAAGTCATCCTATGCACTTTCCTTTTTGTTTTTCTACTAGCTTTCCAATAATTTAAGTGACTCTCTATTGAATGCAGGAAGGTCATCAGGAGTTCTACTAGTTACCAGGTTGTTGTCTACAACTACTTCTTCATCTTTTACTATTGCGCCAGCATTTTCTAAATCTTTGCGTACAGACACGAAGCTTGTCATTTCTCTATCTTTTAATAGGTCTGTTTCTACAAGGAATTGTGGTCCGTGGCAAATGGTGAATACTGGCTTGTCATCTTGTAAAAACGCCTTTGCAAATGCGCCATTTTTCGGGTTAATACGTAATAAATCTGGTGAAAATCCTCCAGGGATTAATAGAGCGTCATAATCACTAGGATTTACCTCATCAATACCTTTATCAGCTTTGATTTTGTCACCATTTTTACCAGTTATTTCTTTGTTCGCTTCTTCACTAATAATTTCTATTGTATGACCTGCATCTTCATATGCTTTTGCAGGATCAGTTAATTCGATTTCTTCTACCATATCTGTTACAAGAGCAGCAATTTTCTTACCCATGTTAACTCATCCTTTCCATTTCTAATTTCAAATACAATCATAAGAAATAAGTTTTAATAAGTAAAGTAGACTGCTTAAAGAATCTGTGGAAAATAGAGTAAATCCTCCGTTAGACTCAAAAATCTATCTTATAGACACTTTTTCGTATTTTCTCGCTTGTATGTCTATAAGAATTTATCTCATAGCCATTTTTACTGCTTCATTCGTTTTTGTTTTGAGCTTTGAGAGCGCTTCTCGAGGGTGTTTCAACTTTAATACAAGTTAATATATTTTCTTCCTGAAAAACGTTATTTCACATGTACAGTCTGTGTTATAATATACAAGTTGCTTTTCAATACTTAGACTAAAAGCATGTATATAAGAACCAATAAAATCTCGTTTTTGATTATGTTTTCATATGCTATTATTTATCACGGTGCTAATGTCTGTATGACCGCCACTTCAAGCTTTAACTGCTAAGTGGGGGAAAGTTTCACTTTATTATTTACATAGCTTCGAGGGATACGGGTTCTAGATTTTTTTAAAGGGGCTAAATAGAATGAAAAGCTTTTATCAAGATTGTTTAAAAAGGTTAAAAAGGACAGAAGGAGATGGATGGAAAATGATTACGATAGATGGTGTAGTAGGTGTAGGGAAGACAACTTTAATGGATATAGTTGTAAACGAGTTAGGGTATACACCATTTGAAGAACCCGTTGTGAATAATCCAATTTTAGATAGATTTTATTATGACCGTGAACGGTACAGCTTTCCTTTACAAGTATTCTTCTTGAATGAACGGTTCAAACATATAAAAAATGCTAGTAAATTGAACAAGGCAGTGTTGGATCGCTCTATTTATGGAGATGTTATTTTTGCCAAAATGCTAAAAGATAATGGTGAAATGTCTGAAGAGGAATTTAACATTTATTTAGATTTATTCAAAAATATGATAGAGCACTGTGAGCCACCTGCATTAATGATATATCTTGAAATATCAACAGATGAAGCGATTCGTCGTATTAATAAACGTGGCAGAAGTTATGAAGTTGATACAGAAGATGCATATTGGGAGAGGTTGAATAAAGAATACAGAGAATATTTTGAAGCATATGACGCATCGCCTGTTTTGAAAATTAATGTGGATCAATTAGATTTTGAGAACAATCCATCTGATCGTGAATATGTCATCACTCAAATAAAAAAAGAATTAGATGTACTAAACGTATAGAAAGAGAGTACAAAATTTTGCGTATTATCAACTGTGTAAGTGAGGGTGTAGTAGTCCTACTGCACCTTAGTCTTAGGACATTAAAAGACCGTAGATGCTCAAACATGAACGGTCTTGGTCTGTCTAAGTTCTTGCAGAGGTAAAGGAAGACTAATCATTTAACGACGTATTATCTTGATCGTCGTCTTATCTTCCTCTTCTTCCTCTTTTTCATAGCCATAGGCGATAGTGTTTCCATCACAACTTACTACCACTTTTTTAAGATCTTCTTCTTCTCCAAGTTCAATCGTATAAAATGGAGATGTTTCCTCAGATTCTATATCATAAACTGTCAGTTCATTTTCTTTTTGCATTACTATTTTACCGTCAGCAATTGGAAAGACTTCTGTACCTTCACCAATTTCTTTTTGCTCAAAACTGTCTCTGTCTGTAATATAAAAGTTAGCGAGGCCTATTATATCTTCACTTCCCGTATATTTTCGTGTGACAGCATATTGATTATCTAAGGTTACTTTGACTGAATTAGCATCCATCTCCTCACCAATGGACACTTCATTTAATTCACCTGTTTCCGTATTATAGTGTGAAATTCCTTCCGTGTAACTGATATACAATGATTTTGCATCACGTGATAAAGCTAGTTTTGGTTCATGAGTTCGTTCTATTTCACCAAATAGGTCATATAATTCTTCCGTCAACTCATACATTTCTATTTCATCGTTTTGATAATCCCATAGATAAAAATTCAATTCATCATATCCATCACTTCTCACTGGAATTAATCCTTCTTTTTCACTTACATACCCTGGCCCTACGTGAAAGAAGTCTTCAGCTTCAACCGTTTTTAAAAACTCTTCAGATTCCCCTGTTCGCGGATCATATTTCACAAGAGTGTATGGAGTTGTTTCATTATTCGGGTCATTTATAGTTGAATAAATGTTACCTTCAGGATGTAAATATGAAAAGTGATCAAAGGTTTCCATATCAAGTTCTTCAGTCTCTCCATCAACCCATACCTTCATCCGATCTGGTTCGCTAAGACTTTCATCCTGTTCCCCATAATTTAAAATTTCACCATCATCGCTTATGAAAAAATTATGTGGTGCAAGATGACCTTCTACATCAAGGGAAGCTATCTCTTTAAATTCACCTGATCCTCCTTTTGATCCTGAAGCGTCATCACTACCGCATCCAACTATTCCAAAAAGCAAAATAATAGATAGTCCCGTAAAAATATTACCTAGTTTCATTCTTTTTCCCCTTTCCATTCTATACCTGAATAAGAATACCATAACTTTCCATTATGCTATATAGTATAAAAGTTTCATTTTTTTCCAAATATTATATTTGTAATGGAAAGGGAATTATAGGAAGTAAACAGTTTCTACCTTCCAAAAAAATACAAAACTTCGCATAACACATTTAAGCCAACTACAACATTATATTATGGCAGCCTGTTAACCTTGATATCGTTACAGCAAGAAATGGAAAGTATAACGAAAACTTTTCCATTATTTTATAAGTATACAAAGTGATTTAAAAGGAAAGGAGGATGAATTACTTCAATCATATTAAATATCAGTATCCATTTGTAACTTTTTGATCGGAGTATAGATATGATAAGTGGAGTCCAGTTGGTGAATGTCTTCAAAAACTTGCACAAGTTCGATATGAGAATCTCCTGTTTCTTGTTTGGAGATTTTTAAAAACCTTGCGTAATCCGTTTTTAAAACCTCGCTGATATCAATTAGGTCACCAGAATATTTGAACTTAGCACAAAAAAGCTGCGGTACATTCACGGTGAAAAAGTGTGGGTGATCTATTTTTATATCCTGTGAAATCCCAAAGAGAACCTTGAAACGAGTGGAATTAGGCTGACAATCTGAATAGATGACATAACATGATCCTTGAATTGCTTCGTCAATATTGTTTAACAGCAATTTGGAATGAGAGCGAATTTTTGATCTATAATCTTCTGTTGCTAGATCCACTTCAAAAGCAATTCCATTCAACTCAATGGTTGGAAATTCTGTAAGGGTAAAATCGGTGACGATATCACCATTGATGTTTTTAATTGGTCTACTTACAACTGGAGGGATAGGTACTTGAGGTAGGCTGTTGTGCCCTTTTCCTCTTTGAGAACTTGGTGCTATACCATATTGGCGTTTAAAGGCACGGGTAAAAGATGCTTGCGTTCCGAAGTTAAGTTGATAGGCAATATCTGTGAGTGATAAATCATCGTTTTGCATTAATTTTAGGGAAGCATTCAGTCTTCTGGTTAAGATGTAATGATTTAATGAATAACCCATCATCGCAGAAAAAAGTCTATGAAAATAGTATTTGGACATGTTGAAAGAATCAGCTACAGACTCCACGGATAATGGTTCTTCGATATTGTCTTCAATGTATTTTAAAGCACGCTCGATGACTTCATAATGGTCCATAATTAACGCCTCTAATCTTAAATGATTGTGTAATTATTATATCATAGGTGAATTATTTTAAGGAGGAAAATAGTATGACAAAAGACAGAATGAATGGAATGATTTTAGGTATTTTATATATTACAGCTGCGGTTACCTCAATTATAGCTGTTATTCTTTATGATCCAGTTTTATCAGAACAATGGTATATGGCTGTGGGCAATGGGCTAGAGTTACAAATATTAATGGGTGTACTAAATGAAATAGCTTTGATTGTATCCATGATAGGGACCGCTGTATTATTCTATCCGTATCTGCGTCACTGGAACGAACATATTGCTTTAGCTCAATTTAGTTTTCGTTTTATGGAAACCGTCTTTGTTGCTATAGGTACGGTAAGTATTTTAGCTCTTTTACAATTGAGTATTTATCATGATGCAGGTCAACTAATCAATGATGATACTGGTTATATGTTGCAAGCTGTTCACCAGTGGATATTTATTTTAGGACCTAACTTAATGTTAGGGATCAACACGTTCATGTATAGTTATATATTATTCAGAACGAGACTTATACCTCGACCATTAGCAGGATTTGGCATGATCACCGCTATTTCAGTATTTATTGCTGGGATGCTGGAAATGTTCGGAGTGGTGGAGCAATGGTCAACAGCAAAAGCTTTGATCGCCTTACCAGTAGGTGTTTATGAAATAAGCTTGGCAGTCTGGCTGATTGCGAAAGGATTTAATAGGCAGATGCTTGAAAAATTAAAAGAGAATTAATGGTTCAATTTTGCTGAAGAAAAGCTGAAAACTAAATAACTAATCAAATAGCATGCCAAATCGTATATGGAGTGGTATGCTATTTTTGGTGATGCTTCAATAAAGAGAATGGTTTCCATTTAAATGGAAAGGGAACGAGGGAGTTATGTTCAGAAGGTTTTTGTTTGTTATTCTTTTGGGGATTGTTCTTCTAGTTGGATGTAATTCGGACTTATCTTTGTCGCTCACTGAAAAGAGTGACGGTAGTCTTAGCAAGGATATCCAATCGTTTTTTCATGACGTTAACGAACAAAATGGTGTTCACCTCTACTTTGATAACCAAAATAGCTCTATCTTTGTATATCTCAACGGTTCGAATGTAAAACAAGGTGAAAAGGCTGTTCACTTTACTAATTTTAATGTCAAAGCAGATCGTGAAACAATAAGTTTATCATATGAAAGTGATCAAACGTCGAACTATTCAGATGAAGCATTCAGCAATGAGTTGTTTTATGAGATAAAGGTAGATAAAAATTATGAGACTATTAAACTTTTTAATAATGGTGAGGAAACTCATTTTGGATCTATTTCAGGTAATTAGTAGATAAACAGGTATACAGATACCAAGCAGTTAGCTAGGAAGGAAGTAAGAAAAGTGAGTATTCAATCTGAAGAAAAGAGCAAAAAAATTTATTTTCTATTATTTTTGGTTCCACTCTTTTGGGGTGGAGCTTTTGGAACAGCTCAACACGTTATTACGGAAATTTCACCACTAATAGCAGCAACATTACGATTTGGTTCCGCTGGACTGTTATTATTGATTATTGTTTTACTACGTGGTGAATGGAATTGGAAAGTATTAAGAAGACGATGGTTCGGTCTTTTTTTGATGGCAATTACGGGAATATTCAGCTATAATGCTTTCTTCTTTATTGCTTTAAAATATACCAATGCGGTTAATGGCTCTTTAATTATGGCAACTTCTCCTGTTTTCATTACATTAGGGGCGATTTTCTTTTTGAGTGAAATATGGAACAAACGTTTAGGAGTTGGCTTATTTCTATCGTTAACAGGTGTAGTTCTTGTCATTATGCAAGGGTCCTTTCAAACTTTACTTTCCCTCTCCTTTAACAAGGGAGATTTATTGTTTATGGCGGCTTTAGCTAGTTGGGTTATCCACGGGTTAATAGGAAAAATTGTGATGCAAGGGCAAGGGGTTTCTCCATTATTTACAACAACTATTACTACTTTAATTGGTTCGATCTTTCTTGCGATAGGCTCATTTTTCGACGGAGAATGGAAAGCAGTATTAGCTATGTCTGGTCAATCATGGCTGGAGATGATCTACATGGTCGTTTTTGCAACTGTCATTGGCTTTCTTCTTTGGAATATGGGGATTCACCAGATTGGTGCGAGTAAAGCGAGTATTTACATGAATCTTGTTCCAATTAATGCTGGTTGGATTGCTGTTGTCTTGTATGGAGAAAGTGTAAAATGGGAACAACTTTTTGGTATGTTACTCGTTATTACCGGAGTGTTTATTGTTACATATAAAAAGAATTTAAGAGGGTTGAAAGTACAAACGTGATGACAAAATATAACAATTCCTATCAAAGAAGTTGTGTCCCATTCATAAAAAAATCACTCAAGATATACCTGAGTGATTTTTTTAGTCTTTTAGATCGCCACAGCATTCATTAATCCAAAGTACAGACTTGTGGCACCAAGTCCGGCCATAACTAGAGCTATATAAGGAGAAGTTTTTTGGACGAAAGTGTAGAGTATACAGCCTAAAAACAAAAGACCTATTAGTAAGAATAATATACTTTGACCGTTTAACTCTAAGATTATATCTGTAGTGGCGGGAACAGAAGCGAATGTCTGAAATAAAATGGACGATTCTCCTGCTTGCAGTGTCTGTTCTATGTTGTGTGGTGGTTCTTGCTCAGTCATAATTGCCGTTACCGCAATAACAATTAAGATAATGAGGCTTTCTGCCCGCCACCAATTTATAGGAGAATATTGTGCATCCTGCTTTACTCTTTTTCGAATAAGCACGCTATTGATAAAGGCGAAAAAGAGAATCGGAATAAACAATAAAACCTTCCATAATAATGCTTGGCCATATGGCAATGTCCATGAATTAACGAAATTTTCGTTTAGAAAATAGTTCATAAACATTCCAGATAAAGCTAAAATAGTTACACAGCCAATGGCAAATGGGGTAAACCAACTAATAAACTTCTGCCAATTGTCATTATTCTTTGAGAACCAACTGGTGATAAATAATACGCCAATCCAAGCAGTAACAGCCGTATAATGAAACAAATGTGCTGTCGCTCCAGGATAGCTTCCCATACTGGCTGAATGCCCAACGATAGCCTGTGTTAATAACATTCCGAACGTTAAGAACAGCCCAATCGTATACAAAATTATTATTGTATTATTGTGACGTAACACAAATAATAAAATGATAAATAGAAGAGCTAACACACTTAATGCTAGCCAAGCTTGTCCTAGAGCGATATTGGTGATCACATAACCTATACTTGCGATAATAGGCTCTTCTCTGTAATGGTTCAGTGAAAAGGCAAGATCGAACAATGAAATAAATGAAAGTAAAGGGATAAGGATAATGGCTATAGCCATTGTTTTCTTTGGTATGTCGACAGATGTTTTCTTATCCTTAGGAATAACCCCAAGCAAACATACTCCCATAAGAATGGCGAAACAAATGTATAGCAAGCCATTACTTATCGATACAATCATTTTTTCTTCTTCCTAAGCAGGAGGATGGCGAGAATAGCAACAATGACAAGGGCAATTGCGAATACAACTATCAGTGTGTTATTTTCATTCTCCTGATCAGTAGCGTCGTTAGCTTCATTTTCCTTCGCTGGGTCTGTTTCAATTAATTCTTCTTCTATAGTTTCTTCAGTAGCCTCTTCTGATATTTCTTGATCATCAATGGCTTCTTCCGTTTTCTCTTCCTCTACACTTTCAAATTGATAAGCTAACTCTTGTTCCATCACATGTCCGTCTTCACCAACAATACTGTAAAACAACGAGTAATTTCCATCTTTCAATGAATCTGGAAGCGTGACAACGAATGTGTCTGCTGGTTCATGGGTAACTTCCTCTAGTTGTAATTCTTCTCCATTTTCATGTGTTAAGGTGATTTCATTTAGTTCTTGGACTGTCGATTCAAACTTTAACGTAATGGTTCCTGTATCTTCATTCAAGACCGAATTTTCTTCTGGATCAGAGGTCTCTAAGTGGGTATGTGCACCAACAATAGTTGGGAGAACAGTCAGTAATACAATAATAAAGAAAAAGCTTCGTTTAAACATTTTTCATCTTCCTTTCAGTTATCTAACAATAATATATCTCTTTTATAACAGATCACCCCCCTTTTTACTATGGATAATTTTCGACAAATCCATGATGAAAATATGAAGGGATGCAGCTGATGAGTTCAAAACAACCTCGGTCAAATAAGAGAATCAATCACACTAAGGAATAATATACAATTGGTGTATAAAGCGTATTCTGTCAAGAAAAAATAGGTTTGTCATCAGCCGTGCGACAAAGTTAGTTTTCAAGTATCTTGAAGGTAGGATAACTGTGTCATATGATTTATTTGAGGGATATAAAAAACTACATGGAAAGGGAGAAATATAATGGCTCAGTCAAACATAAAGGTAAAAGTCCAGCAGTTTGGTAACTTCCTTAGTTCGATGGTACTGCCAAACATTGGTGCATTTATTGCATGGGGACTTATTACTGCGTTATTTATTGCAGATGGTTTTCTTCCGAATGAAAACCTTGCAAAATTAGTTGATCCAATGGTGTTTTACTTGCTACCATTGTTAATCGGTTACACAGGTGGTAAATTGATTCATGACCAGCGTGGCGGTGTCGTAGGTGCGATCGCTACAATGGGGGTTATTGTAGGTGCACCAGATACACCGATGTTCTTAGGTGCCATGATTATGGGGCCGCTTGGTGGTTACGTAATTAAAAAGTTTGATCAAGCAATAGAAGGAAAAATTAGATCTGGTTTTGAAATGTTGGTGAACAATTTTTCAGCTGGGATTCTTGGTGGACTACTTGCGATTCTTTCATTCTTGGGTATTGGCCCAGCTGTAAATGGATTTACTCAACTACTAGTTGCAGGTGTGGATTGGTTAATTAGTGCAGGATTATTACCATTAACAAGTATTTTTATCGAACCTGCCAAAATTTTATTCTTAAATAATGCAATCAATCATGGGATTCTTTCTCCAATTGGACTGGAACAGGCTAGAAGTACAGGTGAATCTATTCTTTTCTTATTAGAAGCAAACCCTGGACCAGGTCTTGGAGTTTTATTAGCATTTATGCTGTTTGGAAAAGGTACTGCAAAACAATCAGCTCCGGGAGCAGGAATCATTCATTTCTTCGGGGGTATTCATGAAATCTACTTCCCATATGTATTAATGCGCCCGCTGCTGTTAATTGCTGTTATTCTAGGTGGTATGAGTGGGATTTTCACCTTAGTACTATTAGGTGGAGGTTTATCAGCTCCTGCATCACCAGGTAGTATATTTGCGATTGCTGCCGTTACACCTGGTAAAGGAAGTGTTTATTTCGCCAACTTTGCTGCTGTAATCGTAGCTACTATTGTTTCGTTCGTTATTTCTGGATTTGTGTTAAAATCAAGTAAACAAGAAGACGAAGATATTGAAGAAGCTACACAAAAAATGCAAGAAATGAAAGGAAAGAAAAGTTCTGTTGCTGGAGCACTGCAATCTAATCCAGGAACGCTTCCGGAAAGTGTAAACAAAATCGTTTTTGCTTGTGATGCCGGAATGGGTTCAAGTGCAATGGGAGCTTCCTTATTACGTAAAAAAGTGAAAGCTGCAGATTTAGACGTTTCTGTCACCAATACAGCAATTAGTAATTTACCAAATGATGCACAGATAGTTATTACACAAGAAGAATTAACTCCACGTGCGAAAGATAAATTACCTAATGCTTATCACATTTCAGTTGATAACTTCTTATCAAGTCCGGAATATGACAAGTTAATTGACAGTCTGCAAAATGGTGTCTCTGAAGAACAAGCTGAAATGGTTGAAGAAACAGAGGCGGAAGTAACGGCTGCAGATCACGCTCACGATGATGACGACTTGTTGCGTGAAGAGAATATCTTCCTTAATCAGGAATTTGCTACGAAGGAAGAGGCTATTCGTTTCGCAGGTGAAGTGTTAGTTAAAAACGGTTATGTAGAAGAAAGTTATGTGGATGCGATGATCGATCGTGAAAATGTGACTTCAACTTACATGGGAAATAATGTCGCAATTCCACATGGTACAGAAGAAGCGAAAAAAGCGGTATTACGTTCAGGGTTTACTGTTCTTCAAGTACCGAATGGTGTTGACTTTGATGGTCAAGAAGCGAAACTAATCTTTGGTATCGCAGGAAAAGATGGTACGCACTTAGATATTCTTTCTGGTATCGCTGTGGTTTGTTCAGATGAAGAAAATATTGAACAGATGGTACAAGCGCAAACAACGAAAGAATTGTTAGGCATTATCAATAGTAAATGATCCATAAAAGAGTAGAAAGATGGTATGTTACTGTCTTTCTATTCTGTTATATTACCTGAGAATTTAAAAAAAGAAACGAGTGGGTAGCATGTTTATAACGTCAAGAGAAAAATCAATCATTGATTTAGTAATGAAGACGTCTGGTAAGCACACACCACATTCACTTGCAAGCTATCTTCATGTAAGTGTTAGAACCGTACAGCGTGATTTGAAGGCTGTTGAAAACATTTTGAAGTCCTTTGAATTACAATTGAAGCGTACAACCAATGATGGTCTGATGATTGATGGAAAAAATGAGAATATTTTTAAGCTAATGCAGCAGTTGTACCATGTACATCCAACAGATGAAACACCTGAAGAAAAAAAGCTGCAACTACTCATTACATTATTACATGAAGGATCGTTTTTTAAGGCGCAGGTCCTGGCAAAACAGCTAGGAGTAAGTGTTACAACGCTTGCTTCTTATTTGGATGATTTGACAGATTGGTTAGCGAATTTTTCGATCGAATTGACACGAAAAAGAGGTGTCGGTGTCAGTATAGCTGGTAGTGAAGCGAATATGCGCCAAGCATTAGCAACTTATTTTTTGTTTCATTTCCATGAAGAGCTATTAGCAAGTTTGTATCTATTGCAAAGGAATAATCAATTAGAAGATTCTGTACTCAGTTACTTTTCTCCGGATTATCTTGTCGTAATTGATGAGATGGTACATCATTTGTTTGACAGAGGGCAAACAAGATTAGCAGATAATGATTACTTAGGGCTTATCGTTCACATAGCAATAACGTTGCAACGGGTAGAGCATGATTTTGTGCTGGAGGAAGCAACAAAACTAGATGATGAAGAATCGACAAGAGCATTTGAGCTAATTAGTCAGTTATGCGACGATTTAAAATCCGAATTATCGATCCCATTAACCAAAAAAGATGTTCATTATTTAGCGGTTATTTTAAAAGGGTCCAAATTGCAAGATTCTGAGACGGTAGATTATGACAGTATTATGCTCGGGCAGATTATCAAGAATATTATTCAAGATGTTTCCAGCCAATTGCATGTTGATTTATCTCGAGATTTTTCATTATTTCAGGGCTTGCTAGCCCATATGGAACCTTCAATCTTTCGGCTAAAGCATCAGATGGGATTGTTTAATCCATTAACAGAACAAATAAATAAGAAATATCCCGTGTTATTTATGGCTGTTCGGAATAGTTTGGAGAAAGAATTTCCTGACATCAGCTTCCCAGACGATGAAATTGCTTTTATCGTTCTGCATTTTGGCTCGGCATTATTAATGAATGAAGAGAAGACAGCGATACATGCTGTTATTGTTTGTCCAACCGGAATAGGTACCTCCAAGATGCTAGCAAGTCGGATTCAAAAAGAATTTACGGAAATTAATTCTGTTGAGATCAAATCCATGAAAGAAATGGAGATGTCAAATTTAGATAAGTTTGATCTTGTTATTTCCACTGTCAGGCTTCCGTTTGATGATGTTCACTATATCTTAGTATCACCGTTATTAAGTGATGAAGACATCGAAATGATTCGCAGCTTCCTGCAGAATAATATTCAACAATTAACCAGTAAGAATGAGTATGTGAAGGACAAAGGTAAAGTGAACTTACAAGCACCATCAAGCTTGCAAGATGTTTTACAGGAGATGAAAGATGTTCAAACCAGTATCGAATCCATCTTGAATAATTTACGCATATATTGGAAGGTTAACACCGATTATCAGCAAGTGTTAAAAGAGATGACAGCAGAATTAGAACAAGAAGGATTAATTACAGATGCTACTAAAGTTTTTGAGAAGCTACAGGAAAGGGAGAAAGTGGGCGGTCTAGGAATTCCAGGTACGAATATGGGATTGTTTCACTGCCGTGATAACAGTGTTCAACAGCTTATTTTTCAAGTTTGTCATTTAGAACATCCTTGTGTAATTAAAGGTATGGATGGCAAGGAAGTACAGTTAAAAAATGTACTATTAATGCTATCTCCCGAAAATCTAAGTTTAAAAGAACAAGAAATATTAAGTCTCATCAGTACTAGTCTGATTGAGAATGATGCAGCATTGATGATTTTTTCGTCATCAAGTGAAGCAATGATTAAAGGTAAGCTAGAGGAGTTATTTTCAGATTACCTTCAAAATAAATGGATAAAGGAATGATCGTCATGAAACAAGCAGTTCATTTTGGTGCAGGAAACATCGGTAGAGGTTTTATCGGAGCATTATTTTCTGAGTCAGGATATCATGTAACTTTTGTTGATATTGCCGATAAAATCATCAATCAATTAAATGAACAAAAGAGCTATCAAGTACAGTTAGCAACAGATAAACAAGAAACAACTACGATTAACCATGTATCTGGCCTCAATAATATGACCCAGGAAAATGAAGTGATCGAAGCAATTACAAACGCAACCTATTTGACCACTGCTATCGGTCCTAACATTTTGCCAAGAATTGCACCGTTAATTGCACGTGGTATCTCTGAACGAGTGTACCAAACAGAAGAAAAGCTATATGTAATTGCTTGTGAAAATCAGATCGGTGCAACAGATATTTTGAAGCAACACATTTTAGACAATCTTGATGAAGATACAAAAGAAAGATTAGCAGGACGAGTGCAGTTCTTTAATTCTGCTGTTGACCGTATTGTACCAATCCAAGAAGATAATGAATCACTTGATGTATTAGTAGAACCTTATTATGAGTGGGTTGTAGAAACGACAGAGGATATACCAGCTGTTGAAGGAATGACGATTGTTGATGAGCTTGCTCCTTTTATTGAGCGAAAGCTATTTACGGTTAATACAGGACATGCAGTCATTGCCTACCTTGGCTACTTAAATGGCAAGTCAACGATTGATAAAACCTTAGCAGATGAAGCAATCGAGAAACAAGTGGAAGCAACGTTAAAAGAGACTGGTGATTACTTAGTGAAGCAATATGGTTTAGACGGAGAAGAGCACTTTAACTATATTCGCAAAATTGTCGAGAGATTCAAAAATCGATATTTAAATGATGGTGTAACAAGAGTAGGCCGTGCTCCAATCCGAAAACTTGGACCAGAAGATCGTTTGGTTCGTCCTGCAACAGAAGCACACAAAGCAGGCTTGCCGTTTACAAACTTAGCAAAAGCCATTGCTGCTGCGCTATTATTTGACCATCAAGAGGATGAAGAAGCAGTAAAACTTCAAGCGATGATCGAAGAAAGCGGAATTGCCAAAGTGTTGCAGGAAGTGAGTAATCTTGCAGAAGATAGTGAAATTACGCAAGAAGTTGTGAAACAATATGATTTGTTGAAATAAATAATGAAAAATGGTTCAGTTACGTACAAAAAGTAGCTGGACTTTTTTTATACAAGGCGTTGCGCATTTACGTTGAATTAGTATATTCTGAATGTAAACTTGAATTGAAGTCTCGAAAAGGGGTGATGGACATGGAAGGATATAACAGGTTATCACCAAGAGAAGCGGCAGGTAAGTTCATACAAAATCGTTTTAGAAATTGTCAGGGCGCACTTTTAGCAGGAAGTGTGATTCGAGGAGAAGCAACTAAAACATCTGATTTAGATATTGTCATATTTGATCGAAATATTCAATCAGCTTATAGGGAGTCTATCATTGATTTGGGTTGGAATATCGAAATTTTTGTCCATAACCTAACTTCCTATAAAGATTTTTTTGTAAGTGACTGTGAAAGTGCAAGACCAGCATTACCAAGAATGGTAGTGGAAGGGGAAGTTATTATAGATAAAGGAATAATAGCAGCCATTAAGAATGAAGCTAAGGAATTACTAGATAAAGGTCCAAAAAAATGGTCAGAAGAAACTATAAATACGAAAAGATACTTTATAACCGATGCCCTAGACGATTTAATTGGATCTCTTGATCGAGCAGAATCTCTATTTATAGTGAATAAACTTGCTGAACAAGTAAGCGAATTTGTGCTTAGGACCAATAATAAGTGGATCGGTGATTCTAAATGGGTCATACGTTCATTGAAAAATTATGATGAAGAGTTTGCTGAAAGATTTGTAGATGCGTTTGATACTTTTTATAAAATTAATCACATAGACAAAATAATCATGCTAGTTGATGAAGTTTTAAGTCCACATGGTGGCCGTTTATTTGATGGTTTTTCTTTAGGAAAATAGCTTCGTAATAATACGGCATTTGAGAAGTATTTTGTTTCTAAATTATTAATGAACAAGTCAGAAATTTGATAGTAACTCCTGTATAACATGAACATCGCATTAGAATGCTATTTCTTAATAACAATAGACAACTTATAATTCGCATGAACTTGGCATGATTAACCATAAAGGAAGTGAATGTTCTTTCTGCTTTTCTACTATCAAAAAGTATTGAATTTTTAGTATGATTTTCTATAATAGAGTGGACATTCGTGCGACATATAAAGTGTTTACTTATCATTTCTGTTCTTTCTTTTTCCACATTATATAGTTATATCCCAATTGTACACCAAACACGAGCAAAGCAAATATTACGAAGGTGATAAAAACAGGTATGCTCCAGTCCGAGAAATAATAGATGGTGATAATGGCAATAATTATTATCGGAGAGCTTGTTAAAGTACGAATCATCTTTCTTCTGTAACTAAGCTTAAAATAAGAGAATGTAAAGCCTTTATCCTGTTTTTCCTTGTCTTTATATATAAGTGAAAAAATAAGTGTAACGATTAAAACAGCTATCACTGGAATAATGATTAAAAAATTAATATTAGCTAAATCCAAGAACTCAGTCCTTCCTTGAAAATAGTTATCTAGGTTTCTAAATCCTGTTTTTCATTCTAACATTTTAGAACAAGTAAAAATATCCCTTGAAAATTATTCCTTTAAATAATAAAATTAAACTAACTATAATGAACGGAGGTGGTGGTAAGATGTTGAATCAAGCTGTTTTAGTGTACGGTTATTGGACTGAATTTCTTTATTTTAACCGTGCAAAATTTGCGATTGAATTTGTTAATGGGATACGTATGCCCTTTTTTAACAATTCAATAGCAAGCTAAAACAGTGAAAACATCTCTTACCCCATATATATGGATGTATTGTAAGGAGAGCTTTTTCATGCTCTTCTTTTTTTATGGCTATAGAACGGAATTTTCGGAAGGTCTATAAAACGCCATGGGAAGAAATGTCTTCTCATGGCGTTTTTTTATATTTTTTTAGGAGGATATTAGAAAATGATTGTATGCAGTGTTAATAAAATAGCGAAAATGTACGGCGGGAATTCTATTTTTGAAGATTTATCATTTGAAATAAAAGAAAATGGACGTGTTGGCTTAGTTGGCCGAAATGGTGGCGGGAAAACAACGTTAATACGTTTACTGGCAGGTATTGAGACACCTGATGCAGGGCAAATCCATTGGCAAAAGGGAACAAAGATCGGTTATCTTGAACAGATACCTCAGTATCATGAGGCAACAACAGTAAAAGATGTACTAAGATATGCCTTTTCCTCTTTACTACAAACAGAGGAAAAAATGGAAAAATTAGAGGTGGAGATGAGCAAGGAAACACACCCGGATAAGCTAGATAAACTGATCACTGAATACGGCCAATTACAAGATCAGTTCAGCCTTCACGGTGGTTATGAAATAGAGTCCCGAATTGAGGGGATTGTACGAGGGTTAAACATTCCCTTATTACTAGACCAGCCTTTTTCCAAACTAAGTGGAGGAGAAAAAACAAAAGTCGGATTAGGTTACATGTTACTCCAACAACCAGACTTGTTACTCTTGGATGAGCCAACGAATCATTTGGATTTAATGGCAGTTGAGTGGCTTGGTAATTTTCTTCAGGAATATAGTGGAACAGTCCTTATCATTTCACACGATAGGTATTTCCTTGATGAGGTTGTTAACAAGATCATTGACTTAGAAGATGGAGAAGTAAATGCCTATCATACTAATTTCTCAGGCTTTGTTAAGGAAAAAGAGGCAAAACTATTACGAGAATTTCATGCCTATGAGGAGCAACAGAAGAAAATAAAAAAAATGAAGGAAGCGATCAAACGATTAAGAGATTGGGCAAATAGAGCCAATCCACCAAATGCGGATCTTCATAGAAGAGCTAGAAATATGGAGAGAGCATTAGAAAGAATGGAAAAATTACGACGACCAATAGTAAACCGTAAAAAAATGAGCCTTCAAATGGATGGAGCAGATCGAAGCGGCAATGATGTGTTACTTCTTAAAGAAGTTTCAATAGCCTTCGATGAAAAGCTGTTATTCCATGATCTTAATATGCACATATCCTATCAGCAACGAGTTGCCGTTATCGGGGAAAATGGAACAGGCAAAACAACATTGATTAAATTAATCTTGCAACAATTGGAGCCTGACCAAGGAGAAGTGAGGGTTGGCAGCAATGTCAAAATTGGTTACCTTTCTCAGAATATATTTTTTGATGTACAAGACGAAACAGTTATCGAGACATTTAGGGATGTGGTAAAAGTGGCTGAAGGAGAAGCTAGACAGATTTTAGCAAGGTTTATGTTTTATGGATATGATGTATTTAAAAAAGTTGCTCAGCTTAGCGGAGGAGAAAGAATGCGTTTAAGGTTAGCACAGATGATGTATCAAGATATTAATCTGCTTATTCTCGATGAACCAACGAATCATTTAGATATTGACTCGAGAGAAGTGTTGGAAGAAGCGCTGGAAGGTTTTCAAGGTACTATTTTAGCTGTTTCCCATGATCGTTATTTCCTTAATAAGCTATTTACAAAAATATATTGGATTGAAGCCCAGACTCTCTACTACTTTGAAGGAGATTATAATTGGGCAAAGCAGAAAATGATTGAATATAGAGGGGAAGAAGTCCAGAAACGTACTGAAAAAAAGAAGAAATCATCCTTACAGAAAGATTCATCATCAACTAATCAGCGTATGGAAAATAACAATTTAGAGAAAAAAATAGAAATAACAGAGGAAAGAATAATAACGATAGAAAAGAAACTGCTGGAAACGGACGATTTGGAGAAATTGCAACAATTGCATCAAGAAAAAGAAGAACTCGAACATGAATGGGAGAAGCTTTTGGAGCAATTAGAGAAGCGTTATTAAAAAAAGAGCATTAAAATTCAATTCCTTGGATAAATGATGATATCCAGGGAAGAGAGTTAATTATCCCCGGAAGGACTCACCTCCCTCCTTTGGATAATTGGTGAGATTCAAGGAAGCCAGAGGATATAAACTATTTATTTATTTTTCTGAAAGCAGTTGCGATAGCGCCTGCAATGGCTCCCCATATTGCATTGGTAATCAGCACACTAACAATTGCAAAAGGATTCGCTAATGGTCCTTGCAACTGCCCCGTTAAAATTGGTGAAAAGATTCCGCTTATTATAATGGCTAGAATACCGTAACCTATTCCAACAAAGGTTAGTGTTAGTAGAGGCTGTGCTTCATTCTGTAGAACAACTACGATGATCCAAATCAAAGTAATAAGAATCGTTGCAGTGATACTTACGAACGGTTTTCCGATCGCCTCGGATATTCCAGACATACTCAAAAAAGGTCTAATAAGTGCTATCGAAGAAAGAATGAAAATAAGTTTCCAATTGAGTGATGCTTGAACATTTTGCTTTTTCATAAATAATTACTCCTTCATCTTTATTTATTACAAAACTTATACTAAGGCTTATTCCTTAGAAAAAAATAAATAATTTCTTAACTATTTATTAAATGTATTTTTCGAATATCAAATGAGTGAGTAGGAAAACTAATATAGAGGTGAAAGTGATGAAAAAAATAGTAGCACTAATATCTTTGGGGATTTTCATTCTTGTACCACACCAATTATATGCTCAATCTGAAGTTGCATGTCCCAAATTAGAAAATCTACAGGAAACAACGATCAAAGATAAGGATGATCTTCTTAAAAAATTAAAACAGATTGTTGATCAAACTTACGTTGAAGGTGAATATGGGCATATGTACTCTGAATGGGAGTTAAGAACAGCTCTCCCTTTTCTAGAGACGATTGGTCGTGAACAGGAGGGAATATATTATGAGATGGCTAAAAACTTTTGCAGCCAAGAAGTTGCGGATAAATCATGGTTAGTCAGGTTGTACTTTCTTAAATGGGAAGGGTTAAGTGCCAGTGCTTTAGAAGGTCAAATTTTTTTAGCGAAAAATAAAGAGGATAGATGGTTTGTTTGGTTTAGGTATCATTAATAAAAGGATTGCCGAGCGTGGCAATCTTTTTATTTTAATGAGAGTGAATTGGAATTATATGCTAAAATGATTTTAAGAATATAATTGGGAGGGATGTAATGTATACATCTTACATTTGGATGGCTGCACTAACCGTTATCTCGTTTCTTATAGTTTTGCTATTACGGAATCAACGCACAATCATTGCGAGAATTGGTTTTGTCAGTTGGATATCATTAAGTTTGTATTTCATATTTGAGTATATCGTTATTCAAGCAACTACTGCACCATATCATTCTCTCGACCAACCGATGAGTGATTTAGGTGTTACATCATGTGGAACGAATACCTATCCACTCGCACCGTATGAAATTTGTTCGCCATACCATTTGTTAATGAATTGGACATTTGCGGTTACAGGCATTGTGATATTTGTTGGCGCTATAGCTTTACATCAATTTTGGCCAGATAATAAGAAGACAAGCATAGCTACCGTATTATTGGTAATCTTTGGACTTAGCTATAACATTTCCGGCATTATTCCTGCTGATATAAATTTTCTTTGGCATACGCTTGGTTCCATGCCAGGTATGATTGTTCAAATTCCTGCATTAGTACTAATAAGTATTGCAATTCGAAACGAAAAGCCCTCATTAGCCATTTTTACTTGTATTTGTACCGTAGTTACCACATGTTCACTAATACTTCTATTTTATCAACCTCCATTCATCAGTCTTCCAGGTGGACTTTTGCAGAGAATACTTTATGGTGCGGTCTATTTCTGGATGGTAATTACAGCGGTTGTTCTTTGGAGGAATTTAAACTTTGAAAGGAGTGGAAGGTAAGTGAATCAATACGAATATCGAGTTGAAGACATTCAAATTCAATTGAAGGCTAATACTAATTTCAGTGAAGTAATGACTGACAAATTAAATGCACTAGGTCGAGAAGGATGGGAACTGTCAGGAGTTAATGGAATGGTATTTTATTTTAAAAGGGAAGTAACTTGATTCGGGGGGGAGAAGTATAAGTGTTATTTCAAAATAAAAAGTTAAAAGTTCGGAAAATAGAAAAAGAAGATAGCTACCAATTAGCAAAATGGCTTTCCAAACCGTCAGTTCTTGAGTTTTACGAGGGAAGAGACAATCCCTTTGATTTAGAAAAAGTTAAAAAAGATTTTTATCAGCAATAGGCGAGAAGACTCCCACCTCAAGGAATGAAAATGCGTAGGTGGGAGATGAATCGCCTTCGGACAGGGGATGGCTTTAGCCATCTCCATTGTCCGATTGTTCGAGTGCCATTACTATAATTGAAAGCTAGCTAGAGTATGAGTTTCTTCCCCTAAAATGATGTATCCACCATGCAATATATAGTATAATAGAAAACCGTAGGGACTACGGGGATAGCTTGGTAAAGAAGAGAAACCACTGTTAGGGAAGAAATAAACTAATAAGTACGCTCTGTTCCCAAGAATCCCCCACTTCAAACATCCTGAAAGGAGGTTAAGTGGGGGTAGTTCAAAAAACCGACTATTGTTCAGACACAATTATTCGGTATTCATCTAACTATATTTGGTGGTTTTCTCTCACTTCACCTAACTATAATCGGACTACTAATAATGTTATTAGGTTTGATAATTGGTGTATTTGCAAGCTTTAGTGAAGATTAAAAAATCTCATTCTTTAATATGAGCTGATGAAATCTTCAACAGCTCATATTTGTCTAGCAAAGTAAAAAGAAAGCCTTGTACCATATAAATAGTTTGCCAGAATCATTACTTATTTGAATTAAAACGTTTATCTAATTTATCGCGGTGAGATTGAAAAATTGTTTCGAGTGGAATTTCGTATTTGTTGGCAATCACGATGATATTACCAATAACATCACCAAGTTCTTCTGTTAATTCTTGCTTGTGCTGTGACATGGTTCCTGGCGATTCATCTGGTCTATCCCTGCCAATTTCCAAAGCTCTTATAGCTCTAGCGACTTCTCCTGTTTCTTCAGCTAAGAAACCAATACGTATGAAAATATCTAAATCTGTCCACCCCCTTTGATCATAATGTTCCTTTACCCAATCTTGAAATTCGTTAACATTCAAATTTGATTACCTCCTTTGTCGTCGCTTCCTCTAGTTTAAAACAAAAAAGTATATGTAGTAAATTATGGGAATTTTAGGTGTTAAAACCTTTTCTGATGAGTTACAATTATTGGAGAATGATTTTTCGAGAGATTAGGTTGACAGGGTGTGATAGATTTGGAAATAGATTATGATTCATTAATCACGTTCCTTATTATGTGGGGAACACCGACTATTATGGTTATAAGTGCTTATATAAGAATGGATTCAGAGGATAGGGCTTCTGCCAAGCAAGATTTAACATCTCCTCAATCTATTTTTACGGTAGGTTTTCTTTTGATTGGCCACTTTGTCACGTCTGTTGGAAATCTTTTTGGGATTCATTTTATCAAATATATGGGAATTGTCATCTTGGTTGTGGGTGGTGTTACCTGTACGTTAGATGTCTGGAAGAAAAGTAAAGTCAAGGGGGCACTAGTACCAGTGCTTATTTCAGTAGCTATTTATTTTTTGATTGTATAAAAGAGTTTTTATTATTTAGGAGTTAAAGGTGGAAATATTATGTTTAAAGACTTCAAAAACAAGCGTTATTGGATACTTATGCCACCGTTTTTAATAACTTCGATTATTCTTGCAATCTATTTACCTCCAAAATTAAAGCCATTAGCGTTATTGTCTGTAATTGTATTCTGGATTGTTTATTATGTTTGGAATTATTTTGGTAAAAAAAAGAGCAGATGAAAATTAATAATGAAATAAATAGAACATTGCCTCTTTTTTAGCGACTTCATTAATTTAATATATTCACTATTTCTACAGGAAAATAGGTGGTTTAATTGATTATTTGGCTAAATGGAGCATTCGGGGCAGGAAAAACGCAAACATCATATGAATTACATAGAAGAATTCCTCATTCTTTTGTGTATGACCCAGAAAACGTCGGTTTTTTTCTAAATAAGAATATACCTAAGAATATATGCAAAAAGGATTTTCAGGATTACAGTATTTGGCGCGAGCTAAATTATACTACTTTAAAATACTTAGATAGTGAGTATGACGGAGTGATTATTGCTCCAATGACTATTGTAAATCCGCAGTATTTTGAAGAAATCATAGGCAGACTAAGAAATGATGGTGTCACAGTACATGATTTTGTATTATGGGCATCAGAAGAAACGTTGAAGAAAAGATTAAGAAAAAGAGGTGAAAGAAAAGATTCATGGGCTGAACAACAGATAGATAGATGTATTAAAGGTTTAGCCAATGATATTTTTCAACACCGGATAGACACTGATTATATGTCGATTGAACGTGTAGCAGAAACTATTGCTTCCCAATCAAACATTGAATTACTCCCTGACAACAGAAACAAATTCAAAAAAAAGCTAGATAGAATAAAAACGCAAATAAAGCATATTCGCTTTATCAATTAGTTAACTAGTAATATCAAAGGAGGAGAAATATTGAAGCAAACGTTATTGGTAATCGATGCTCAGCAAGACTTAATGGAAGGAAGTACGGAAGAACAAGGTGTGTTTGATAAAGAACGAATCATTACAAATATTAATACAGTTATTCAAAAAGCGTTAGATGAGAGAATCCCAATTGTTTTTATAAGAGATTTAGATGTTGCCAGTGGTGAAGGTCCAGGGTTTCAGATACACAAAGATATAAACGTGCCAACCACGGCAGTGATATTTGACAAAGAAGCTACTAATTCATTTTATGGTACTCCATTAAAAGAACATTTACATCATGCCAACGTAGAACATCTTGTGCTAATGGGGTGTAAGACGGAGCATTGCATTGATACAGCTGTTAGAACGGCAACAATCAATCGCTTTGACGTAACACTAGTTGGTGATGGACACTCTACATCTGAATCCCAACACTTGGCTGCACAACAAATCATCCAGCATCATAATGAAACACTTCATGGTCATTATAATGTAGACAATTTTTCAATCGTTAGGAATAGTGATGAAGATTTGTTTAATCCCATTCATGATAGATACCGTTAAGAATGGGAAAAGCATCTGTTTTCATTACAAAGAAAACAGATGCTTTGATCATTCTTCGATTTCATAATGTCCACGGTCATCTCCAAAATATTTGTTATATCGTTTTTTGAATTTGTGGAACAGATAGGTTACGATAACTTTCACAATCGCATAGCCAGGAATTCCGAGAATCACTCCGAGGATACCGAATAAATTTCCGGCAATGAGTAGAACGAGAATAATGGTTAATGGATGAACCTTCATCGTTCTTCCCATAACATTAGGTGATACGAAATTACCTTCTAGAAATTGTACTGCAATCCATACAATAGCTAGCTTTAATAACATAAATGGTGAACCGACAATCGCAATAATAATGGCTGGAATGATGGCAATGGTTGGACCTAAATAAGGCACAACACTCGTAACAGCTGCAACAATTGCTAACGTAAATGCGTAATCAAGGCCGATGATGAGATATCCAATAAATAGCAAGATACCAATTACAGATGCAACAATGATTTGACCTTGGATATAGGAACCTACTTGGGTATCCATATTAGATAAAATTTGCTTCATATCATCACGAAACTTCGGTGGAAATAGTTTTATACAAAATTGTTTGAACTTCTTCCCATCCTTTAACAGGAAAAATAATACGAATGGAAAGGTTATAATGGATACAACAGTAGTGGTTATGGTATTTGCAATATTTTGTATCCCTTGAAACCCAGTAGTTAAATAATTTCCGATTATTTCTGGAAGTTCTCCTAATCTTTCCATCAGCCAGTTGTAACCATCATCATAATATGGTCCTAAGAAAGAGTTTTGAATCCATGTCGTCATGCTATCTCCAAGTTGACTTAAATAGTTTGGAAAGTTCTCTACTAAACCTTTTACCTGTGCTTCAATAGCAGGTGCGGTTAATAAAATAATACCTGTTAATGCTCCACTAATACCGAGAATCAGAATAATAATGCCCCAAATTCTCGGAATACGAATCCGCTCTAACAAATCTACGATCGGGTTCAATAGATAGTAGGCAATAAAGGCTAAAATAACTGGTGGTGCCAGTGTAGAAAAAATAACCTTCAGTGGGTAAAAGATAAAAGAAACCTTCGAATAAATGAAAATTGTAATCCCAATTAGAATGAAGAAAGTTAAAATATAAAAGATATTTTTACCACCAAGAAACTTTAAAAACCGGTCGGATGACTCCATTATTCTGCATCTCCCTTATTTATGTAATATAGTTTTATCTATTTCATTATAGTAATAATTATATACCAAATATTATCATCATAGAGGTATACTTCCAACAATTTTAAAATGAATGAAAAGTAATTATATGGTATTATTTCAAATGAGAGGAGGAAACATGTTGACAACAGTCTTATATATGGTACGTCACGCAGCATCTCCTTTCAAATTAGGGGAAGAGCCGCGGTTTATCGCGAGAAGGACAAATAGCTGCTAGGAAAGTAACGGCATTGTTAAAGGATATAGATATAGCAGCAATTGTTTCAAGTCCGTATACAAGGGCAATTCAAACTGTTCAAGGACTTGCCACTTACAAAGCATTAATCATTAAAGAGTACGAAACATTAAAGGAAAGACCAATTAAAGGATTAGAATATAGACTTCCTGAACAAGAACTATTAATGGCAATCGAGCAATCTTTTAACAATAAAGCATTTTGCTTAGAAGGTGGAGAATCTATCCTACAGGCTCAAAGACGTGCAATTCCTACTATTTTGCAATTGATTAAAGAAAACAAAGGAAAGAATATAGTGATAGGGACACATGGAAACATCATGACAATTATTATAAACTATTTTGATAAGCGTTATGGATATGATTTTTGGAAAAGTACCTCAAAACCGGACATCTATAGACTAACTTTTGATGATAATAATAGTTTAACAGAAGTAGAGAGAATATGGAGTGAAATGGAGGGTTAACCATATGGATGAAAGAATCAAAAAATTAATAGAGTTGACAAAAACGAAATTTGGACTAGGTAATTATTATTTAAAACGATATAGTATTGAACGAAACCTTACTATTTTTAATGAAACGAAATATATTTTAAGCATGGAATGGTTTCCAGATCAAGTGACTGTAGATGAGGATGATGAATTAAATCCAGAAGGCACAGCTGTTATTGAAATGGATATACATACTCAACAATTTAATAGTGCCATTTTTGTAGGAGGAAAAACATATGCAGACAATGGTGTAACATTTGACGATTTGGACATCAATATCATTACAAACTGGATCGAAAAAGAAACAAGATTAACATATGGCAAACATTTTCAATTGAAAAAGGAAGAGGAAAATAGACTTTTGTTTGAAGAATGTATCGATGGTATTGCTGTTTCACCTGGAGGTTTCATAGATGTTGAATGGGATAGTAAAGGCCAACTTACTTCGTTTACTGTTCATGGCAATTTCCCTTCAAAAGCACTAGTAAATGAAGAAAAGTATACACTCTCACTGCAAAAAATGGAAGAAATCGCAAAAGAACAGTTGCAGTTAGTATACTTTCCCTCCTTCGAAAAGGAATGTTTAATTCCTGTTTATGCGGTTGAGGAGTCTTATATTACAAATGAAAACAGGTCAATCATTCCTTTTCAAAGGATGGATGACAGAGGGGCTTTCGTAGATGTGAATCAAATACTGGATTGGCAAACACCACTTGACGAAGCTTTTGAAAGGAAAGAGATTGATTGGAATCAAGAAATTACAACAGAACAAGCATTTGCACAAGAGCCGTCTCCTGATGCTGTTCCAATCAGTCCCGAAGAAGAGAAAGAATCTGTACAAGCTGTCATTGATTTTTTACGAAAAGTATACCCAGATGATACTGGCAAATGGAGATTACATACACTTTCGCGGAAAAATGGCTATCTTCATGCGTTACTGAAATTAGAAAGCCAAACGAACCTTGTGTTTCAAACGAAGTTGCTTCTTGTTATCGATACAACAACTAGTCAAGTCGTCCATTTTATGGACACACAGGATATCGAGGAAATGTTTGATTCCTTTCAAAAGCTCGGAGAAGTAAGGGTAACCAAAGTTGATGCATATAACAAATTAAAAAAGGAATTTCAATTGAAGCCATGTTATGTATTTGATAGGAAAGAAAATCAATACCTCTTATGTGGGGCGTTTGATTGTCATTATGGAATTCATGCAATAAACGGTGAAGTCGTTGCATTAAACGAGTTATAAAACTGCTCCATCTTAGCTTAATATTTCTTCGGAATATGATGCTTCCCTCGCCTGGATACATAAAACCGTGGGGAGGGATAACTCACTATTTCCATTTTCACCCCGGATGAAAATTACATTTCAAATGGACCATCTCTGTAAATTTTTTTTCGAACTATTAGCCCCATTTCTTTCTAGTAATTTCTAAATATATATAGGTAGTGCGGAAAGTTAACGTTAATGATCACTGACACTTTATATCCATTCATAGATAAATTGCTTCCAATTCATAAATTTAAAAAGAGATAAGTTTAAAAGATAAATAGGATAATATATCCATTAAAAAATCCTTAATTCAAAGTATTCTAAAACATTCGATTTAACAGTTTCCTTAAAATGTAAAAATGAAGGGAACGAAAAAAATCAAAATATGTTGTATTTTGTCAAAAAGGCTAGTTTTTTAGTGAAAAACATCAATGTTTTGTCGACTTAATCATGGATTAGGTATATTGTTCTGTTTTTGTAATATTATGGGATTATCTGTTGACTTTAAATGTTAGAATCTTCTAATCTAATAATCAGAAAGTACTTAGCTTTCACCTATCTTTTTAAAAAGGGAGATGAAGAAAATGGCAGGACAAATTCGTATGACGCCTGAGGAACTAAAATCACGAGCAGAAGTATATGGTCAAGGTTCAGATCAAATCAACGAAGTATTAAGTAAATTGAGAAATTTACAAGAACAACTACGTGGAGAATGGGAAGGTCGTTCATTTGAACGCTTTGACGAACAATTCCTTGAGTTAGTTCCAAAGGTTGAAAACTTTTCACAACTTTTATTAGAGATTCAAACTCAATTGAAAAGTACAGCTCAGGCAGTTCAGGAACAAGACGAAGCACTTTCTCAAAATTTTGGTCTTAGATAACTAAGTGTATTTGTCGAAGGAATTAGTTTTATGATTTTAGGTCATGAGCTACACGATAATTACTAGCGTGTAGCTCCTCATACTGCCTTTTTAATTATATCCCCTTATGTCATTATTTCCTTCATATATACGTTTTTTAAAATATATTATGGTGCTTACGTAAAGTATCTTTATTATCGAAATAATAGGTAGGAGATGTCAAAACATGAAGAAAAAAATCTTACAGCTGTCCATTTTTTTGGTGCTGATTCTAACATTAATAATAGGTTTATCTTATGTGTCACTAGATCGTGACACCACTTCTCAAGATGTAGATATACAAGAAGATAGAATGTCGATTGCCCTTGTCAACGAAGATGATGGCGCAACGTTTGATGGAGTGGAATTAGGTTTTGGTGATGCATTTGTCCAAAGCATTAACCAGAATAACCACGAATGGTTTGTTGTTAGTCGCGGTGTCGCGGAGAGTGGATTAGAACGAAATACATATGACATGATGATTGTGATTCCGAAAGATTTTACCGAAAAAGCATTATCAATTGATTCAGAGTCTCCGGAACAAGTGGTATTAAATTATAAAATCAATGCTTCAGACAGTGAGGCTGTTCGAGCTCAAGCAGAGGAAACAGCAAGTAACATATTAAACGATTTTAACCGTCGAATTATAGATGTTTATTTTGCAAGTGTAATTGGTAACCTGCAGGAAGCTCAGGATAATGTTGCGAATTTTGTAGAAGAATATGAAGAACTAACCTATACCTATAATAATGCAGTTCATAATCCATTATCCAGTTATACCAACCAATTCACCATGATAAAAGATAATACAGAAGTCTCTAAAGATTCTTTTGGTGGTTTTGAAAATACATTGAATTCATACGAAGAAAACTTAGTGGAACAATTAGGTAGCTTTGAAGACTATCAATCTAATATTCAAGATGTAGAAGAAACACAACAATCCAATAGTGCGATACACAATGACTTTGCAGAACAATTAAATGGCTTTCAGAATGGTTTAGATAATGGCGATGTCAACAGCCAACTTAAAAACCTTCAAGATACTAATGATTACATTAATGCACAATTTCAACTAAATAATGAAAATCAAGAGGATCCTCTTGAAAATCTTGCATTTCACACTAGAGGGTTACAAAATCGTTTGAATACCGCATTACAATCAATTGAGGAAGAACAAGAGAACTTTGATATAGTGGCGATAAATAGTAACGTTAAAGAACGCTTAGCGACGTTTATCGACGAAGCGTTTGATGGAAATGATCAAGTGACAGCATTGTTAGCTTCACAACAAGATAGATTGCTAGATAGGGTGGAAGATCAAATTGCGCAATTACCTTCTCTGGACGAAGAAGCATTAGAAGAAAGTGATCTTTCCCCGGAAATGATTAAAGAAATACAAAATGTCATGAAAGTAACAAAAAAATATAATGATGAATTTAACGAAGTCTATCCGGTTAATCGTGATTTGATATTACCGGAACATATTCAAGCGTTAAAAGAAGATTTAAATATAAATGGTGTAGAACTGAAAGATACTGTCATATTACCGGAGTCGGAAAAGCCACTGAGAGAATTTAAGGTTACCGATATTCCGGAAGGCTTTGCCATTAGCAGACTATCAATCCAACTTCCAGATGGGGAAGACCATACAATTTATAATTATCAGGAAAATGACGAAATCGAATTACCTACCTATCAGAACGGAAAATTCACGGTAACGTTAACACTTCGATTAAAAGATGATTATCTGGATCAACCGTTAGATGTATATGACATGAAGCGATGGAAGTGGGAGTTATATCAAATTGATGAAGAAGATGCTGAACAATTGGAACAAGATGATGAAGCTGAAGAAGAAGAACCTATGACGGAAGAACCTACTCAAATAGTTGCTAGTTATACTGTTGCTCAACCGGTAGATGATACGGGAGAAACAGACGAGGATACTGAGACAGATTCATCAACTGACCAGGATGATGGACCAGGTAATGATGATCAGAATAATAATCAAGAAGATTCAAGTAATTCAAATGACGGCGAAAACGAGCACGATCAATCAGATGAGAATACTGGAGAAGACAGTGATGAATCCAATCAAGATGGAGAAAATCCAGGGGAGAATGATGGATCTGAAGAAGGAAGTGAAGAAGATCCAGTAGAAGATGATGGCTCAACTGGTGAAGAGGAAGAAACCCCAGGTGAAGACGGTGAAAACAATGATGAAGAAGAAAATCCTAATGAAAACGAGGAAGAGCAGAAAGAAATTGAAATAGTAGAAATAGATCATCATTATATTCGTCATACCGTTAAAACACCAGTGATTGATGATGCTACAGAAGATTTAATCCGTGCTGTTGAAGATACTATTGCACCATATCAAAGATTATTAGCATCTTATGAAGCATACTTTGGCTTAGATTTGGCCTGTAATGATGTAGACCCTGATTCTAAAGATTGTGCTAGTGTAGATCAGGATGAAAGCTTAACAGAGCTGGCATCAGATCAATCATTATACGCACTGTTTAATAAAGATGTTGGAGAATTACTGACAGATTATATTGCAGATCAAGTAATTGCTGATGTAACGGAAGAAATAAGAGAGCCTTTAGCGAACTATGAAAAACAAATGGAAGAATACCGTCGTTATATTAATACAACGATAGCACAAGCTGATGAATTAGCATCTACCGTTGTGAATACAAGAGAAGCAGCCCGTATTTTAAATGAAAATCTACAGGCTACATTAGAGAATATCACGGAATGGAGAGAACAAAGTCTAAGTTTGATAGATAGCCAGTCAGAAATACAAAATACAAACGAGCAAGAACAGCAAATGGTGATGTCACTTAGTGAAGGGTTCCAACCGGTATTTAGTCAAAGTCAAACTCTTGCAGATCAAGCATCCAATAATCTCAATGAAGCAGAAACCGTTTATCAAACATTTGAGCGAATCGATGAACAGGCTGATACGATTCAGCAGAGTGGCTCAGATCTAATTCAAGAGGCTGAAGTACTTGCTACCAATATGACAAATAAATTAATGAGTGATCAGGAGTTTGTAGATAACTTCACCAATGTGATGGCAAACAGCAGAATCGGCGATAGACAAAATGAAGACTTATATGATTTCTTGGCTAATCCGGTAGAAACAAGAAATGAAGGAGTCATTGTTGAAAGAGCCGATACATTTACAGCCTATTTCCTTGTCTTGATCTGTTTCCTAGTTGCCTTGTTTACAGGCTATGGAATTTCAACTATTAGTCAAAAACGAATGGCAGAGAATCAATTTGAAGAGGAAAAATCTATCGTAAGCCAAAATGGTTTAATCACTGGTATCATCGCTTCTGTCGGAGTGTTAGAAGGGCTAGTATTAGGTTTAGTGTCCGCTTATTTACTTCAAATTAGTGGCGGAAAGTTAATTCTTTGGACCGGGTTACTGATTTTAATTATGTTTACCATGGTTCTCACAGCAACTTATTTACTACGACAACTGAAGATGATCGGTATGTTCCTTTTACTTGGTGTGTTGAGTATGTACCTATTCTTAACAAATGCTTTAACGAACAGTTTATCTGGAGTAGGAGATTGGCGTGATTTTTCTCCATTACAATATGTCGAACGATTATTAAACAGAGTAGTACAAGGATCGTCTGATTACGGGTTTATCGTATTTGGTCTAATTGTGATCGCGTTACTTGCTGTATTAGCCAATCTGTTAGTTGTTACGAGAAAATCTAGTCAGGTAACAGAGGATGATGAGAATGTTGCTTAAATCGATAAGCAAAATGATCTTAATTTGTTGTTTGTTTCTTCTGCTGATGCCTTTGTCTGCGTCAGCAGAAGATAACGATGAGAGTAAAGGAAAAATCAACTGGAAAATTGATCGGATCATGGAGAATGACTCTAAAGAGGAACGCAGTAAAAGGGAGACAGAATTAGAGAAGAGGTTTCCGGAATTATTTCAAGAAGAGACTACAGAGGTCATATCATCCATTAAAGAAGAAAAGCAGGATTCAATAGACAAATTAGAACAAGATTTATTTGCTACTGAAATAGAGGCGAATACCATGATTGATGATACGAAGCAAGCATTGTTTACTCAGGATTATGTGGCACCTGAAGCATCAAGTTCAACGGAAGAAGAAGAGGGCAATGAAAGTTCTTCATTACTAATGACTGGATTTGTAGGTCTTGCTTGTCTCATTGGTGGAGGCATGTATCTAATGTTTCAGAGATTAGCTGACTAGGAGTGGTACAGGATGAAGAATAGTCATATTGATGTAACGATTGATTTTAGCGAATGTGGTGTTGGGGGGAGTTATGATTTACGCATTCCCGTTCAAATTACAGTGAAACAACTGTTAATGGATCTCATTGACACATTAAAAATCGACCAGTTAAAGGAATCAAAGTCTGCCTTTAAAGTGAAAACAAAAGGTCTCGTTCTAGTTGACGACGATATGTTAATCGACTATCCCGTGACTAGTGGTGATATTATAACTGTACTATGTGAAGGTGCTACTAGATAGAAGAAGGAGCAAGTTAAAAATGAGAGAAAAAACGATTGAGTTTAATAAACTGTCCCTCCCATTCACTATTAGTGATGACAGATGGGAGCTGCGCTTAGCTAAATCACAAACACGAGTGAAAGATCCCCAGCAAATTCGAATGTTAACAGGGGCACCAGAGGAAACATTTGTCCCTTTAGAAGTGAAAGAAGAAGGAGATGCTTTCACTTTTTCCTTTTTTATTGATCCAAAAAAGAAGCAGTGGAAAGATTTGCAGCGGCTTCATCGGCATGAAAAATTACGTCTGCTTTGTAACCTTGCCAGATTGAACAAGTACCTGTCGTCTCGTTTAACCTTTTTTATACATCCTGATAATCTGCTGTTTGACGATAACCTTGAACCTCATATGATTTATCGCGGTGTACGAAATATTATTCCTCCTTTTGAAATGGAGGAACAAGACTTTCTGAAACAATTAAAGTGTTTTAGCATTGCGCTACTCTCCAATAAATATACATTTGATCAGTTATACAACGGAGGATTAGTAAAAGCAAAAGACACGGAATTTGAAAAAAAGGTTCATCAACAAGAGGATCTTGAGCAATTTATTGATTATTTACAGACAACTTTTAGCGCGGAGCAACAAAAAACAGAAAAAACAATGAAGTTGGTTCCTACTAGACGTTTCTTGTTATTTAAAAGACTTGCCATTTCATTTATTATCATTGCCGTTTTATTAGCAGTGCCACTAATTTACATTGGCTTAGTAAGCCTACCATATCAACATAAATTATTGGATGCTCATGAAGAATATTTAGCATCTAATTACAGTGAAGTAATAACGACGTTAAATGGTGAAGATGCCGAGGATCTGCCTCGGGCAACCAAATATATTCTTGCTTATTCATACGTTTCTTCTGAACAATTATCAGAAAACGATAAAAACGTGATTATGAAAAATATCAGTTTAAATAGTGATCAAGATTATTTACTATATTGGATTTACAATGGTCGTGGCGATTTTGAATTAGCGATGGATAAAGCAAAATATTTAGATGATCCGCAATTGATCATGTATGGATTGATCCAACAGTATGAACAAGCGAAAAATGATCCCAATTTAAGCGGAGCAGAACGTGATGAAACGGTTAGTAACTTAGAAGATGAGTTACAACAATATTGTGAAGAATATAATTTATGTGAAGATGAAGAAAACCGATTTGATAATGGAACAGGGTCTGAGGAAGATTTGGAAACAGAAGAAAGTGAACAACCGATAAGAGAGGAAGATCTCCCTTTAGAAAATACGGAGGAAGAAGAGTCTTAGATAATAATACGTAGTCTAACGGACAGACTTGGCACAATAAGCAAAAAATTGTCCATAACAGCTAATTTTATGGACAAAAAAAGAACAAAATGAGAAAAACTGTCAATAGGAACTGATCTAATGGACAAAACGTGGACTTTGAGTGAAAAATTGTCTGTAAGAATCGTTGTTACGGACAGAAAAAATCAAAAGAGTAAAACTGTCTATAAGAGCTACTCGGTTAAGCAATATTCATGTGGTTTAGTGAAGAGAGGAAGGAACAGATGGTACAGAAAACACTTGTGGTAAATTACGGTGAGCAACTTCATAAAACTGGATTATCTGAAGGGTCACCAAAAGATATAACAGTGGGAAATGATTGGGCGGATACGATGACTTTCTTGACGCTCGATCAATCAATCTCAGTGAAGTGGGATGGTGAATCTTGCTTTGTAGATGATCAGCGATTGGAGCAACAACGACAGCTATCCCTTTCAAATGGTGACAACATTCATTTTTATTTAACGGATAGAGAGAATCGACACTTGTTTGATATTGCAGCAAAACAGCACATTTCGATAAGTAAAAATGAATATGATGATCTGGTAATCGAAAATGTCGAGGCTGATCTGCTTCTTTTTCGTGAGCAAGAAGGGTTTCGATTAGAAGTACATGGCGGAGTAGTATTTCATAACTTTTCATTTACCAATGGAAACAACTACGTCGAGCCGGGTGATCAGCTTTTCTTTGATGGAGTAACCGTGATTGTTCGCCAAGAAGATATCGAAGTGATACCGTCAGGAAGACGTGTTACATCTAAGCTTGTCCCACTTACGGATAAGGAGGAGCAGTTTAGCCCTGACTATCCTGATTATCATCGTTCTCCTCGGATTATTTATCGGGAACCAGAAGAGAAGAAGACCATCGCAAAGCCTTCAGGTAAACCGAACAAACCGAGTGAACAGCTAGCTCGAACGATTGTACCACCGCTTGTGATGATCATAGCGTTGATCATTGTGTCACTTATTCAACCAAGAGGGGTCTTTATTGTTGTGATGCTAGCAATGACAGTGACAACTATCATTTTCTCTATCACGTCATATGTTAAAAGTGTCAAACAGTATAAAGCAGATATGAAGCACAGAAATAAGACTTATCGTGAATATCTGGAACGGAAAACAAAGGAACTCTATCATGCAACGGAGGAACAACGCCATGCCCTATCCTATCATTATCCAGATGTAGAGGAGATTCGTAAATTAGTTTTGGATGTGAATGCCCGAATATATGAGAAAACGATGTATCATCATGATTTTCTTCACTTTCGTGCCGGATTAGGTGATGTCGATACAAGCTTTGAAATTGAATTTCGCGAAGAAGAGTTTACTCAAGATAAAGATGAGTTAGTAGATGCAGCAAGAGACTTACGCTCACAATTTCAAGGACTATCTCAAGTACCGGTCATAACATCGCTGACAAAAGGGCCTGTCGGTTATATTGGACAGCGTGAGCTTGTGTTGGAGCAATTGCAGTTGTTAGTCATTCAGCTTTCCATGTTTCATAGTTATCATGATATACAGTTTATTAATATTTTTCCTGAAGACGAAAAGCCTCAATGGGACTGGATGCGCTGGCTGCCACATGCAAGCTTGCAGGATCTGAATGTTCGAGGATTTATCTATCATGAACGTTCTAGAGACCAAGTACTGCATTCCATGTATCAAGTCTTAAAAGAGCGTAAGCAAGTGTTAGAAGAAAAGGCGAACTCTCAGGAAAAAACTATTTTCACACCACATTACGTTATTTTGATTACCGATGAAAAACTGATTTTGGATCATATCATCATGGAGTTTTTTAATGAAGATCCGAGTGAATTAGGGGTATCTCTTGTATTTGTGCAAGATGTCATGCAGTCTCTTCCGGAACATGTCAAAACCGTTATCGACATTCGCGACATGAAGACGGGAAATATTTTGTTAGAAGAAGAAGAATTGGTTAATAAAAATTTTGTGCCAGATCATTTTCCAGAAGGATTTAACAAAGAAGAGGTTTCGCGAGGTCTGGCACCGTTAAACCATTTACAAAGTTTAAAAAATTCAATACCAGAAAGTGTTACCTTTCTTGAAATGTATGGCGTAGAAAAAGTCGAAGAGTTAAACATTAGCGGGCGTTGGGTAATGAACGAAACCTATAAAACAATGGCCGTTCCATTAGGATTGAGAGGGATTAATGATCTTGTCCAGCTTAACCTGCATGAGAAAGCACATGGTCCACATGGTTTAGTGGCAGGTACAACTGGATCTGGTAAGTCCGAAATTATTCAATCCTATATTCTGTCACTTGCAGTTAATTTTCATCCTTATGAAGTTGCCTTCCTCTTGATTGACTATAAAGGTGGAGGTATGGCTAATTTATTTAAAAAAATGCCGCATTTACTTGGAACGATTACCAATCTCGATCGTACACAATCTATGAGGGCATTAGCTTCTATCAAAGCAGAATTGCAGAAACGTCAACGTCTATTTGGCGAACATGACGTCAATCATATTAATCAATATCAGAAATTATATAAGCAAGGAAAAGCAAGCGAGCCGATGCCGCATTTGTTCCTCATTTCGGATGAGTTTGCCGAATTAAAAGCGGAACAACCAGATTTTATGAAAGAATTAGTCTCTACAGCCAGAATTGGCCGTTCACTAGGGATCCATTTGATTTTGGCGACTCAAAAGCCAAGTGGTGTAGTCGACGATCAAATCTGGTCTAACTCCAAATTTAAACTGGCATTAAAAGTACAGAATGCTAGTGATTCCAACGAAGTATTAAAAACACCTGATGCAGCAGAAATTACTTTGCCAGGTCGTGCTTATTTGCAGGTTGGGAACAATGAAATCTATGAGTTATTCCAGAGTGCCTGGAGTGGAGCAGATTATGTAGCCGATAAAGAGGATCATGAATATGTAGACACGACCATTTATGCGATTAATGATTTAGGTCAATATGACATCCTAACGGAAGATTTGAGTGGTTTGGATAAGAAGGAAGAAGTGGAGAGTGTACCAACTGAATTGGATGCGGTCATTGACCATATCCATGACTACACAGAAGCACAGCAGATTGAACCATTGCCAAGACCATGGTTGCCGCCATTACCTGAACGAATCTATGCGAATGACTTACATGATGTGGACTTTAAGGAAGCATGGAATGAACCTAAGAAACAGTTGGAAGCAACAATTGCTATGTTAGATCAGCCAGAATTACAACAACAAAAACCGTTATCGGTCAACCTTACCAAGGATGGGCATATTGCCGTCTTTTCCAGTCCGGGATACGGAAAGTCTACCTTTTTGCAAAGCTTGTTGATGGATCTTGTTCAGCAGCATAATCCAGAACATTTGCATGTATACTTATTAGATTTTGGTACCAATGGTTTATTACCACTGAAAGACTTACCACATGTCGCAGATACAATATTGCTGGATGAAACCGAAAAAGTAGAAAAATGGATTCGCCTGCTTACTAGTACTATTTCTGAACGTAAGAGAAAATTAAGTAGTTATGGCGTTGCAGATATGGAAATGTATGAGAAGGCAAGTGGCGAAACGATCCCGAATTTATTCCTGATGATCGATAACTTTGACTCTGTGAAAGATGCTGATTTTGGAGATGAGTTTAACAAGCTGATTACTCAGATAGCTCGTGAAGGGGCAAGTATTGGTATCCACTTAGCGATTAGTGCTGGACGTCAAAGTGCCATGCGTATGCCAATATTATCGAATATTAAGCGACAAGTGTCACTATATTTAATTGATCCAATCGAAGTTCGTACCATTGTCGGCAAAACAGATCTAGAAATTGAAGAGATACCTGGACGGGGGATACTGAAGCTGGATGAACCTGCGTTATTCCAAACGGTATTGCCTGCTGAGGGAGAAGAGGCTCTGGATATTATAGAGGGCATCAAACAAATCGCAGAAGATATGGAAGCATTCTGGGATGGAGAGCTCCCAGAGGAAATTCCAATGATGCCTGAGGGTGCAATTGAATTTGAAGCATTTAAGCAGAAAAAGAAAACGAAGAAACTGGTGGAACAAAGCCAGTTACCACTTGGATTGGACTTTGAAGACGTGGCACCACTAGGATTTGATCCGGAAAAAGACGGTTTCCTAACAGTTGTCAGTGATCGAAAAGATGGTCTGGATAAAATGACAAATGCGATCACGAAGAGTATGACATTGCTGAGGGAACCATATCAAACAATGCTTATTGACACCATTGACCAAGGTTTATCAGAAGTTGGAGCAACGATGAATGCCTATATTTCTGATGACGATGGCATCACAGTTGTAAAGCGAAATATTCTAACAGAAATTAATACTCGCACCAAAGGTGATCATAATGGTGTGAAATGGATGATTATGATTAGGGATTTAAAAGACTTTGCTGAAAGAAGTCTTCTGTTAGAAGAGGATCTATCGGTTTTATTTGAACAAGGTCCAAAGGTAGATGTACATTTTATTGTTTGTGGAGATTCCAGTTATATTAGCACAAGCTTCGAAAAGCCAGCGAAAGTGGTTCGAAAATTATCGAATGTAGGTTTAGTTAGCATGCGTCTAGGTGATCAAGATGTCTTCAGTCAGCCATTTATTCGCAAGGAAACCTATCCTGCGGCGTATGAGGCCTATTACGCAAGAGATCATCAACATATTAAAATAAAAGTTCCGCGATAAGGAGGAGGAATTGATGAGTTCGTTAAGTTACTTACGTTGGAGAAAAAGTTCTGTACAAAGCCAAATACAATCCAATCGATCTTTAATATCTAGTACGGAGGATAAAATAGCCCGATTACGTCAAGCATTAAGCGAAATATCATCCAGCTTGTCAGATTTACAATCCGTAAAGAGTTCCATTAATAGTCTTTCGATTGATTTGAACAGCTGGCGCGGTAACGAAGAAGATAAGTTTGAAGACAAGTATGATAGCTACAAGGATAGCGTCAAAACATACGTATCTAAAGTAGAAGATGCCAAAGAGGCGATTCATGATGACATCAGGAGATATGAAGCAGAAAAGGCATCCTATCAATCTAGTATCAATAGTTTGCAATACTCACTTAATTCTTTAAATTGGCAAATAACTCAAGCGCAAAGGGAGTTGAGCTAAATGTCTAAAGAAGTCTCGATTAATATGAGCGTATTTCGTGCTAATGTAGCGAAATTAAAAACTGCATTAGCGGATATTGAAACAAATACAACAACTAACTCTTTCAGTAAAACGAATATTGAACCGTTCACGAAGGATTTGGAGAATGTAATAGAAGCGATGGAATTGTTGGAGCAGTATAAGAATATTTTAGAAGCAGATGTATCTACATTAGAACAAACTGGTGAACAAATGAGAGAAAAAGATGAAGAATTGGCTTCAGTAAATCATCCTATTGTTGGTCCACAACCAATACGTTAGGAAAGAGAGGGATATTCCATGGGACATAAAATTGATCTGTCAGAAGTGATCGACTTCTCGGATGAGTTTAAATCAAAGTCTGAAGATATAAAAGATAGTCTTTCAAAAGTGGAACAAGACATAGAAAAAATCTGTAATATGACTACTTTTTCAGGGGAAACTGCAGATCAAGCCAAATTATATTTTAGAGACCTTCATCTTACTGTCTTAACAACATTTGATGGAGTCTTTACGGATTTATATGAGAATTTGAACAAACATATTGAGACCTTCCAATCAAGAGTAGATGAAAGTAGTAGCACCATTATAGAAAGTAATTATGTTAGAGATACAATGGAAGATGTCAATGAGGACTATGAAGC
>NZ_WJID01000036.1:0-61711 GCF_010994055.1 Gracilibacillus thailandensis
AAATGCGTTGATACCGCGGATTATATACTTTCTTTCCTTTACAAGTAAAAAAGGTGATTCCGCTTCATTTGTCGGAATCACCTTTAACGTGGTTTACTTATTTTTGTTCTTCTTCTTTATAGTCACATGACGCACATTGAACTTGTACTTTCTTCTTTGACTTTTTCTCGACTAACATATTGTTACACTTCGGACAACTTCTTCCGACTGGCTTATCCCAGGAAATGAATTCACAATCAGGATAATTGTCACAACCATAAAATGTTCTTCGTTTCTTGGTTTTTCTTTCTACAATATTGCCATCTTTACAATTCGGACATTTAACTCCGATTTCTTTTAAGATTGGTTTTGTATTTCGACAGTCAGGAAAATTGGAACATGCTAAAAATTTACCATAGCGTCCCATTTTATAGACCATTTCGTGACCACATTTTTCACAGTCAATACCAGCGGGTTCATCACGAATTTCAACTTTCTCCATTTCCTTTTCTGCCTTTTGTAATTGTTTCTCAAACCCTGAGTAAAATTGGTCAATAATTTTAACCCATTCTGTTTTCCCCTCTTCAATAGCGTCTAAATCACCTTCCATTTTTGCGGTAAAAGTGACATCAATAATCTCAGGGAAAAATTCCTCTGTTAATTTGATAACAATTTCACCCAACTCCGTCGGTACAAATCGGCGATTATCAAGAGCAACATAACCACGTCTTTGAATAGTATCTAACGTAGGAGCATATGTTGATGGTCTGCCGATTCCTTTTTCCTCCATTGTTTTCACTAATCTCGCTTCTGTATATCTTGGAGGTGGCTGTGTAAAGTGTTGATTTGGTGTGATTTTTTCAGCTTTTACGGTTTCGCCTTCTGTTAAATCAGGTAACCATTTATCTTTTTGTTTTTGCTGATCATCAGAACCCTCAATATATACTTCCATAAAACCTTTAAATTTGATCTTGGAACCAGTTGCTCTAAACTCTACACCTTGATTTGTTAAATGAACCGTCATAGTATCCATAACAGCCGGTGCCATTTGGCTGGCAATAAATCGTTCCCAAATTAACTTATATAACCTAAATTGATCCCTAGAGAGGACTGATTTTAGTGATTGTGGATCTCTCAAGGCATTTGTTGGTCTAATCGCTTCATGGGCATCTTGTGCACCTTCAGCATTTTTAGTTTTTTTTGTGAAACCGGTAAATTCTTTTCCATATTTATTTTCAATAAACTGACTTGCTTGTGATTTAGCAGTATCTGATATCCTTGTTGAATCCGTACGCATATATGTTATGAGACCTGTAATTCCACCTTCGCGTTTCCCTAGATCTATACCTTCATATAATTGTTGTGCTACCATCATCGTTTTTCTCGCTCGGAAATTAAGCTTTCTTGCTGCTTCTTGTTGTAATGAAGAAGTTGTAAAAGCTGGTGATGGATTACGTTTTCTTTCTCGCTTCGTAACTTTTTCTACTAAAAAATCTTTTCCTTTTAAAGTAGATAGAATATTATCGACATCCTCTTTGGAATGAAGTGCTTGTTTCTTGCCATCTATCCCATAAAAAGCACCCTCAAAGGATTGTTTACCCTTTTTAAAGATAGACTCGATACTCCAATATTCTTCTGGTTTAAAATTTTTGATTTCATTTTCACGATCAATAATCATTTTAACTGCAACAGATTGGACACGTCCGGCACTAAGACCTTTTTTCACTTTTTGCCATAGTAGTGGACTGATATTATAACCAACTAAGCGATCTAAAATTCTTCGTGCTTGTTGTGCGTCTACTAAATCCATATTGATCGTTCTTGGATGTTTAAAAGAGTCCTTTACGGCATCTTTGGTAATTTCATTAAACACTACCCGACACTCAGAGTCTAAATCAATATTTAAACTATGTGCCAAGTGCCATGCTATTGCTTCCCCTTCACGGTCAGGGTCGGCCGCGAGGAAGATTTTATCTGCTTTTTTAGCGGCAGTTTTCAACTCTTTTAATACAGGACCTTTTCCACGAATCGTTATATATTTAGGTTCGTAGCCATTTTCAACATCCACACCTGTTTGACTTTTTGGAAGATCCCTTACGTGCCCCATCGATGCTTTCACCTTATATTTTTTTCCTAAATATCTTTCAATAGTTTTGGCTTTTGCCGGTGATTCAACAATTACTAGATATTGCGCCATATTACTTACACCCTCCCAAGAGGCAAAATCATTTCGTATTAATTCATATTATAAAATAGGACTTTCATCAACAAGGTTACTAGTAACCTTGTTGATCGTTGGCTAACTTATCAGGATGTTAGTATCCGTAATCCCCCATACCCTTCTTGATTCAATCAAACCTTAAAGTGGTGAATTTACGGATGATTTTCACCATGATAAATATTTGCTGTTAGATATGATAAATCTTCCCTATTATTAAATACTTTGTTAGTGTTTGTCAAACAAAGCAATAACAAATTTGCATAAAATTCATTTATTTTCCTTCTGATATTCCCTGTTTTGGCTGGTATTCTTCTAAAATATCACAACTTGATTGAACTAATTTTGCTCCATCTTTAATCAGTTGATTACATCCTATACTTGTTTCGGCTAGCACTGATCCAGGAACTGCAAACACTTCTTTCCCTTGCTCTAAAGCTTGATCAACGGTAATGAGGGTACCGCTTTTTTCTTTCGCTTCAATAACTAGAGTTCCAAAGCTTAATCCACTAATAATTCTATTTCTCTCAGGAAAATGATACTTTCTTGGAGGTTGATCTGGAGGATATTCCGATATAATTAAATTTTTTGCAACCAATTGACTATATAAAGATATATGTTGCTTTGGATAGATATGTTCAAAACCACTACCCAGTACAGCAATTGTTGGACTTTGATGTTGTAAGGCTAACTGATGGGCAAATCCATCGATACCGATAGCCATACCACTCGTAATTAGAAAATTATTTTTGAATAATGGGGTAAGAATATTAGCCATGATAGACCTTGCGAATTTTGAAGGATATCTCGTTCCTACGACACTGAGGTTGGGTGAATGTGAAAGCAGGCTATGATGTCCGTTGAGGTATAATACTAATGGAGGATCTGGAATTTCTCTTAGACCAACAGGGTAATCTTCACTAAATATAGTTATAACAATATATTTCTTTACGTAACCTACAATTTTCTGTTTGAGTGACTTATCCTGTAATCGTTCTACAAGGAAAGATGCCTTTCTGTCATTTATATGAAAATTTTCTTTCCATTGTTGTTTGTTCCATCGATATATCTGTTCAAACTCTGGGTCCTTTTTCATTACACTCCATATCAATTTACGATTCGTACCAATAATGTAATGCAAATGAATTAACCGCCATTCTTGTTTTTCCATTCATACATACACCTCTTTCCATATAAGAAATAAGCTGAGAAGGTTCTCAGCTTATTCCAGACATTTAGTGTGTCTTACATTTATCATGTAGACCTTTCTCTTTTAATACATTTATTAATGTCTCTCCCATGACAGAAGGTGTTTCTGCTACTTGTATGCCACATGCATTCATCGTTTTAATTTTTTCTTCAGCAGTACCTTTACCACCTGAAATGATCGCTCCTGCATGACCCATACGTTTTCCTGGAGGCGCAGTCGCACCGCCAATAAAGCCAACTACAGGCTTTGTCATATTTGCTTTTACCCATTCGGCAGCTTCTTCCTCTGCTGTACCACCAATTTCACCGATCATCATCACTGCTTCTGTTTCAGGGTCTTCATTGAAAGCTTTAAGCGTATCAATAAAGTCAGTACCATTGACAGGGTCACCACCAATACCTACAGCAGTAGACTGGCCAAAACCATTTTCTGACAGTTGGTGTACCGCTTCATATGTTAAGGTACCAGATCGTGAAACAACTCCAATATGACCTTTCTTATGAATATATCCTGGCATAATACCAATCTTACATTCTTCTGGCGTAATAACACCTGGACAGTTTGGTCCTACTAATCTCGTTTTCTTGCCTTCCATGTATCGTTTTACTTTGACCATATCCATAACTGGAATATGCTCTGTAATACAAATAACAAGGTCTAGTTCAGCATCCACTGCTTCCATAATAGCATCTGCAGCGAATGGAGCTGGTACATAAATAACCGAAGCATTGGCACCTGTTTCATGTACAGCGTCTGCCACTGTATTAAATACAGGTACTCCTTCAACTTCTGTACCACCTTTTTTTGGTGTTACCCCACCAACAATTTTCGTCCCATATTCTAGCATTTGTTTGGTATGGAAAAGTGCTGTTGAACCAGTTATTCCTTGAACAAGCACTTTGGTATCTTTATTAACAAAAACACTCATGTAAATGGATCCTCCTTTTTCCCTTAGAGATAAATTTATGCTTCATTAACAAGTGCGACAATTTTCTCTGCACCGTCTGCCATTGACTCAGCTGGCGTAATGTTCAAGCCAGATTCAGCTAAAATTTTCTTACCAGCATCTACATTTGTACCTTCAAGACGAACTACTAAAGGAATAGTTAAACCAACTTCCTGTGTTGCTTGGACCACACCTTCTGCAATAACATCACATTTCATAATTCCACCGAAAATGTTTACAAAAATACCTTTTACATTGTCATCCGACAGAATGATCTTGAAAGCTTCCGTTACTTTTTCTGCAGTTGCTCCGCCACCAACATCAAGGAAGTTAGCCGGATCTCCATTATAATGTTTGATAATATCCATGGTTGCCATTGCAAGACCAGCACCATTTACCATGCATCCAATATTACCATCAAGCGCAATATAACTTAGATCATACTTAGATGCTTCGATTTCTTTTTCGTCTTCTTCATCTAAATCCCGATACTCGACAATATCTTTTTGGCGGAATAGGGCATTATCATCAAAGTTAAGCTTTGCATCTAATGCTAAAACGTCACCATCACCTGTCGTAACAAGTGGGTTAATTTCCGCGATGGAGCAATCTTTTTCGACAAATACTTGATATAACCCCATCATGAATTTAACCGCTTTCGACAAGTATTCTGCTGGAATATTAATATTAAATGCCAGACGTCTTGCTTGATATGGTAATAAACCAGTAACTGGATCAATTACTTCTTTAAAGATTTTTTCAGGTGTCTTCTCTGCTACTTCTTCGATTTCTGTACCACCTTCTTCCGATGCCATCATGGTCACTCGTGAAGTAGCACGATCTAACACAAGGCCGACATAGTATTCTTTTTGGATGTCGCAGCCTTCCTCAATCAGTAAACGCTTTACTTCTTTGCCTTCTGATCCTGTTTGATGTGTTACCAGCGTTTTACCTAAAATTTCATCAGCATATGTACGGACTTCATCGATATTTTTAGCTACTTTCACACCGCCTGCTTTACCTCTTCCCCCAGCGTGAATTTGAGCTTTTACAACCGATACCGCTGAACCTAATTGTTCCGCAGCTTCCACAGCTTCATCTACTGTATAGGCTACTTTTCCATTAGGTACAGCAACACCGTAACTGCGCAAAATCTCTTTGCCTTGATACTCGTGAATATTCATCTTTCATCCTCCCATCAATTAATCACTGCATTCTCATTGTATAAAAAAGTGCCTTCAATTGTCTAGAAAAGACTATGCATATTTCTAGCTTTTTTCTAAAAAGAGATAGATTCGTTACTTTTCGGCTGCTTTTTGGTCTACTTGATAAATATAAGCAAACACTTCTGCCACTACTTGGTATAATTCCTCCGGTATCTGTTCATTTATATTTAATTCTGATAATAATTCTACAAGAGACGGGTCAGATTGAATCGGAATATGGTTCTTTTTTGCTCTATCCAATATTTCTTCTGCGACATAACCTTTACCTGTCGCGGTTACTTTTGGGGCTACATCTGTTTCCGCATCAAACTGTAATGCTGCTGCCCGTTTTCGGTATCTTTCTTGCTCTGTCATACCCGATAATCAATCCCTTCTCTTTTAATAGGTTTATATGCTGTATGGTTACTATTTATTGCGTACTGCTCTTTATCTGATAATGCTTTTTGTGTAACAGAAGATAATTGATAATTTAAGTCGGACAGTTTCTCTTTTAATAAAGGTGTGAAAGTATCCATTAAAGCTTTTATACCTTGTTGGTCATTGTAGACCGAAATATGCACGATTCTTTTTTGAATCGACATGGTAATCATCGTTTCACCTAATGTATGCAAATGTAGATGAAACAAAACACGACAAAATTCTGGATCAATCTCTTCACTATTCTGACGCTTTTTTCCTTCAAATTGCATACGAATGTCCTTAGCTAAACCAAACCGCTCTCCAGGAATTTGAAAGCTTTGTTGGGTAATCGCTTGTTCATCTTGCACCATATGTAATTGCATTCCTGTTAAACTTTGAATCAAGCGTTGCATCTGATTATTGGCTATATCTGGATGCTGTTGATTTGCTAATAATAGATTTTGCTTTAAAGAATGATCCATTTCTCTTGTTTGAATCGATACTTCCGTTTGTTGAATCACTTGACGAACCAATTGCATAAATTGATCTTTATTTACAACTTGATCACTTGCTTCTAATGAAAGTAGCAGCTGTCGAACTAGCGACTGCTCAGATTGAGGTATTTGTTGTAAATTGATTCGTTGCATTACTTCTGCAATATGTTGATTTTGTGTCATTGTCGGTTGAGCTTGATTAATCCATTGCTCCATTACTTGCCGATCTTGTGGTGACATTGCCGTCATCAGGGCTTGCCATAATGGACTAGTACTATACGTCGTACTACCGGAACGGATAGCCTGTGCTAGTTGTGCTTCGTCTTGCAATCCGCTAGTTTGTACAAAATGCTTCATCAAATGCAAAAATTGATCTTTTACTTGTAGTGACTGTGGGCTTGCAGTATCTACATGTAACAATAAAGCACGAAGTCTATTTTGATCGGATTGTGGCAACTGTTGTGCATGCAGTTGTTGTAACAAGGTTAGAATTTGTCGATCTTGACTCACATTTGGCTGTGATGATGACTGTAACCACATTTGAACCATTTGCTGCTCTTGGCTTGGCATTACTTGCATTACTTTTTGAAAAAAGGCTTGTTGCTGTACTATATTTTTAAAGGTATTAGAGACCAATCCTTGTTGCACCATTCGTTCAAAACGTTGTAAAAATGATTGAAACGCTTGTCGTTCTCCTTGCTGAAATGGCAATTGTTTATTTAGTGTTTGATTCAGTTGTTGTGTGAATTCCTGTGTTTGATTATTCGATAAGCGCTCGCCATTAGTTACCTGTTGTAAAGACGAGAGTTGATTAGGTATTGCTTTTGACAATACTTGTTCAAGCGCTGGCTGATTAGTATACACAAACTGTTGTAACATCGATTGAGCTTGAGATGGTGAAGGACTACCAAACAGTGCAAGTTGTTGTTGCAATTGTGATAATAAGGAATTACTTTGATTAAATGATGCTAATTGCTGGTGTAATTGGTTCATTTGTGTACCTATTGGAGTTGATTGGAATGCCTGTAAACTTCGAAATACTTGCTCTGTTAAGGGAAAGTTTTGCTTTTTCATTATGAAAAGCAACTCCCGATTGGCACTATTCCCACCAAATTGCTCTAAAAGTTTAGCTAATGCTTGGCCGTCCTTATGGGTAAATGGTATGTTTTGACTAACAAGTTGTTGAATCAATGTTTTTAGCTGTTGGTTATTATGTGATCCGAGTTGCTGCATGATTTGGCTGCTTAGTTGTCTATTATTTTGAAGTGGTGAATCACTTAATTTTTTTAGGCGTAGCACATCCCCAACAGACGTTACTTGAAAGAGGTAATCCTGTTTGGAGGTTAATGATGTTTCCAATTGGGCCACCACTTGTGAACCGCCTAGCTGAATCGCCGCTCTTTGGTTAGGGTATAATTCGAGTACTTTTCCGGTTAACATTTGCCCTGGTTTTAGAGCATTTTGTGTCACATTCATTCGTGTATTTTCAGAACGTAATACGTTTGAAAATGAAGGAATGCTTCGCATATGGCTACCTCCTCTCTACGAATAGGATTTCAGAAAGCTTTTGCGGTGATAAGGTGTTAAACCATGACCGTTTATTGCATTTAGGTGCTGTTTCGTTCCATATCCACTGTTTTGATCAAAAGCGTATGCAGGATACTGTTGATGTAACTTTTCCATCATGTCATCACGTGTCACTTTGGCAATGATGCTGGCAGCAGCAATCGAAATACTTTTTTGATCTCCTTTTATGATTGCATCACTAGGTACGTCTAATTCCTCCAGGTTCACTGCGTCGATAAGTACATAATCTATTTGTTTTAGCTGGTTTAACGCTTGATACATCGCTTTTTTTGAAGCTTGTAAAATATTGATCTCGTCAATTTCACCGGCATCCACAATTCCTACAGCATAGTCAATCGCATGCTTGGTGATATATTGATAAAATAACTCTCTTTTGTTCTTTGATAATTTTTTGGAATCATTTATTCCTAATAATTCGAAATCACTTGGTAAAATAACAGCAGCTGCTACAACTGGTCCAGCTAGCGGGCCTCTGCCGACTTCGTCTACGCCTGCAATATATGTAATGTCTTTATTCCATAACGCTTTCTCGTTTTGACACATTGTTTCAAATAGTTCTTGTTGAGCTTGTGTCTCTTGTTGTCTTTTTTCATATTGTTTAAGTAATGTTTGCACGCCTTTACGCTGATCTTGGTACAGTACTTGTAACACGTCTTCAGTAGGTTGTTCTTTTGTTAAATAATGTTTAATTTCATTAATCGTCCATTTTTCCTTCATCGCTAAAAAACCTCGTTTCCTAATTTATCGGCACTTTTTCAAAAAAATAAAGAATTATAATTGCTTCTCTCAATAAAGAAAAACGTCATCTGATTCGCAGTAGATAGATACTGCGAAGTAATGTGGTAATTAGATGTGCGGTCACCTAAGAGATAATTTTGAAATATTTCGTGGTGATAACTACCACTCCGGCTGCCCACTTCCCTTTCCGTGGGGTTTGCCCTTCAGCTAACTTTTTCGAGCAAAAATTGCTCGAAAAAGTGGATCTTCAGGTCAAACAATACCCACAGGAGTTGAAGTGGGCGGCCTTCGTTAAGATATGCTCTACAACAATAATCCGAAAAGCAACCAGTCGATTTATCCACCATATGCAGACTATGTGCGGCATTCACAGCCAATTAGCAATGTAACAAACAGAAATATTTAGTTCCATGATTTCATTTATTTCTATAATCAGAGAACAAAAATAGCGTAGGCAGAATACGGAGACTCCTGTGGGACAGCGAGAGCTGAAGATCCACTTTGCAAAATGCTTTTCTTTGCAAAGTTAGCTGAAGCCGAGCCCACGGAAAGCGCAGTATTCTGCCGAAGCGTATAGCAGCACTCATCAAAATGCTGTACGGGAAGAGAGCAATTCCTTGTCCTCTTTACTGCGCAGTATATGTATTTTGTGCTTTCTTTTCATACAAAAAGTATACACTCACTCGTTTCCTTTGTAATCGAAACGGGGTGTATACTTTTATGGGCGCTTTGTACTTCTACATATCCTGTTACTCGGGCTGTTCAAGTGTTATCTTTCCTAATCTTCCGGAACGCAGGTCTTGGAGGATGATATCTGCTGTTTTCTCAAAATTCACTCTGCCACCTGATTCAAGACAGCCTCTTCCTCTACCGATTTGTTCAAATATTTCGTTCATATCCTCATTATCCTCTGTTATTTGATAACGTTCTTTTAATACAGAAGGATAATTAGATTGTAAATACTCAATCACAAATGCAGCGATATCTTCTATTGGCAACAACTGATCCTTGATTGTACCAATAGCTGCCAGTCGATAACCAACTACTTGCTCCTCAAATTTTGGCCAGAGTATTCCGGGCGTATCTAATAACTCAAAATCCTTCTTTACTTTGATCCATTGTTGATTTTTAGTTACACCTGGTTTATCTCCCGTTTTGGCTATCTTCTTCTGAACTAACCGATTGATTAAGGTTGATTTCCCTACATTTGGTATTCCAATAATCATGGCACGAGCAGGTCTTGGACGGATCCCTTTTTTCTTTAATCGATCCATTTTCTCTTTAGCCATGTCCTTTGCTGTTTGAATGACATGTTGAATATCTTTCCGTTCATTTACATTCACCGCAATGGCAACCATGCCTTGTGCCGAAAAATGATTAAGCCAAACTTTTGTCGACTCCGGATCAGCCAAGTCATCCTTCATTAACACTACCATTTTTGGTTTTTGGTTTAAAATTTGTTGTAAGAGAGGGTTTTGAGAAGATGCAGGTGCTCTTGCATCTACTAATTCAATCACAAAATCAACCAATTTTAATTTTTCTTGTACTTCTCTTTTTGCTTTGGCCATATGTCCAGGAAACCATTGTATTGTCATGTATCCACCTCTTTTTCTACTATGTTATTCTACGAAGCCGATCTTATCTATGGGCCAATACGTTACACCAGCAATTCCTACAACTTGATCTATCGGGATGAATCCCAAATGTCTACTATCTGTTGAATTTGGTCTATTATCCCCCAAAACAAACACATGCCCCTCTGGTACTTCTTCAGCATTACCCGGGATATCTCGCAAAGAAAAATTAGTTGTGTAATTCGATTGCTCATTAGCTATTTCCTCTTCAATAAACGGTTCTTCAACTGGTTGTCCATTAATATATAACTGGTCATCTTTATAGACAATGGAATCACCGGGTAAACCAATCACCCTTTTTATGTAATCCTTCCTCGTTGTAGCATGAAAAACAACAACATCAAAACGATCTGGCTCACCAAACATTAAACCTATCTTATTTACAATCATTCGATCCTTATTTTCAAGAGTTGGTAACATGGATGGACCATCAACTATAATCGGTACTGCAATAAACATGCGAAATAAAATCACGATCAATCCTGTAATAATAATGGTTTTAATCCAATCAACCCAGTCAACCTTTTTTTTAGCCATGAAAGATCCCTTTCCTTCATACACTCCAAGTGTTTCTAAAATATTTTATAGAAGAAAAAGGAGCCTGACAATGCAAGCTCCTTTTTACAACGATACTCATTAGCGAATTTCTTTAATACGCGCAGCTTTACCACGTAAGTTACGTAGATAATATAGCTTAGCACGACGAACTTTACCACGACGAGTTACTTCGATTTTATCAATTCGTGGTGAATGCACAGGGAATGTACGTTCCACCCCTACACCGTAAGAAATTTTACGAACTGTAAATGTTTCACTAATACCACCGTTTTGGCGTTTAATGACAACACCTTCGAATACCTGAATACGTTCACGGTTACCCTCAACAACTTTCACGTGAACTTTCACTGTATCACCAGCACGGAACTCAGGTAAGTCAGTTTTCAGTTGGTCTTTTGTGATTTCTTCGATTAAATTTTGCATTCTGTTACACTCCTTCCAAACCAATGCTCTTAACGAGTTAGACCGCAGCGGAACATCGTTTATTCACCTTAAGCGTTCACTTAAGCACAACTATCAATATAGCATATCAATCACGGGAATTCAACTATTTTCTTGTGAAGTTTCCCATTCTTTTATCCACTTTTTTTCTTTTTCGGTTAATTGCAAATGTTGCAATAAATCTTGTCTTCTATCATAAGTCCTTTTTAACGCTTCTTTTCTGCGCCATTCTTCAATATGGGCATGGTTTCCTGATAACAATACCTCAGGTACTTTTAAACCGCGGAAATCAGCGGGTCTCGTATAATGAGGATGCTCTAATAACCCCGTTGAAAAAGAATCCTGAACTGCTGAATCTTCGTTACCTAATACGTCTGGTAACAAGCGGACAACACTGTCAATTACGACCATCGCTCCTAATTCTCCACCTGTAAGCACATAGTCTCCGATCGAGATCTCATCGGTTACAAGCTCTGTTCTAATCCGCTCATCATAGCCTTCATAATGGCCACATATAAAGATTAAATGTTCTTCTTTTGCTAATTCTTCTGCTTTTTTTTGCGAATATGTTTCTCCTTGAGGACACATTAAAATAATACGAGGTTTTTGGGAGGTGTTTTTTTCGATTGCCTCTACTGCATCAAAAATAGGTTGAGGCTTTAATACCATCCCAGCTCCTCCACCATAAGGATAATCATCTACTTTATTATGTTTATTATCCGTATATTCACGAAAATTCACATAATTATAGTGAAAAGCACCGGACTCATGTGCTTTTTTTAAAATGGAAGATTGAAAAACACCGTTAAACATTTCTGGAAACAATGAGAGTATATCTATTTTCATCAGTCTAATAACCCTTCCATTGGTTCTATTTTAATAAGTTGCTGATTTATATCTACTTCTTTCACTACTTGTTCTATATAAGGGATTAAAAATTCCTTTCCCTTCTGCTTCACAACCCATACATCATTTGCACCAGGTGAAAGAATTTCTGTAACCTTACCAATGAATTCACCATCGGTTGTTTCCACTTCACAACCTATAATTTCATGATAATAAAATTCGTTCTCATCTAAATCTGAGACTTCACTTGTTTTAATAACTAACAATGATTCTTTAAAGTGTTCTACATCATTGATATTGTTAAATCCTTCAAAATGTAATAAATCAAAATTTTTGTGTACACGATGGCCATCAATAGTAACTGGTTTCAATTCCTGACTATCTTTTCCTTTAATCCATAAGGTAGTGCCAATTTCGAAGCGTTCGTCGAAATCGGTAATACGAACTACTTTTACTTCTCCTTTAATACCATGCGTATTGACAATTTTCCCTACTTTTAAATGATCCATTTAATTCATACCACCTGTTATGTAATTTTCGTAATCATGCCATCCTTTATAATAATGGATTTTTGATCTGTTAAGTCATCCCAGTTCATACCTTCTTCAATATCGATAACTGCTTCAACTTCTCCATCATTAATTTCACTTCCAATTGGTAATATTTCCAATTGTTCAAGTTTGTATTTATACCAGTTAATATGGTCCTTACGATTAGATAACTCTTTTTTAAATTTGGCTGCGATATCAGCTTTTTTATTGGCTGAGCGTTGTTCTAATTTTTTTTGCTCAAATTTTAATTGTTCACATTCCTGTTCAAGTTGAAAAATTTTAAATTGGTATTCTTCTCGCAATTGTTCTTTACTTTGATCAGTTACTATTTTTTTGATGGCTACTTTTTTAATAATTTTCATTGTTTCAGCCTCTCTCTCATCCCTATTAAAGAGCATGGAAACACCTATCAAAAGAATAGCATGTCACCAAACAAAAGCGCAAGTATACACTAGAAAACCCGCACACTAACCTTCCCTCACTTAATTCATTGTAGATATATACTGCGAAGTAATGAAAGTACTGTTTGATCGAAACTAAATGCACAGTTATCTATGAAGTAATTTTGACATTTATCGTGATCATTACCGCCACTCCGGCTGCCCACCTCCCTTTCCGTGGGGTTTGCCCTTCAGCTAACTTTTTCGAGCCAAAACCGCTCGAAAAAGTGGATCTTCAGGTCAAACAATTCCCACAGGAGTGAAAGTGGGCGGCCTTCGTTAAGAAATGCTCCACAACACTTATCCGAAATCAGCCAATCGATTTCTCCACCATATGTAGCGTAGGGTACGACTATGTTAAAAGTGCTTTCGCAGACCGATAAGTACTGTAATTAAACAGAAAAGTTTAGTTCCATGAGTTTATTTCTTTCTATAATCAGATAACAAAAATAGCGTAGGCAGAATACGGAGACTCCTGTGGGATCAGCACGAGCCGAAGATCCACTTGGTAAAGTGCTTTTCTTTACCAAGTTAGCTGAGGCCGTGCCCACGGAAAGCGCAGTATTCTGCCGAAGCGGTATTCGGTGCACTCTCTATGGGAGGATGGACAGAGCAGAGCCTCAAGAGAGTTACTTCGCAGTTTATGGATACAGCGCTCTATTTAATTAACCGTTCTGCTAAAAAAAGAGGGGGCTTTTCGCCTCCCTCTTTTTACATGATATCTAAATAGATTTTTTTATTAGATTTCATTCCAGCTGCATAAACAACTGTTCGTATTGATTTGGCAATGCGACCATTCTTGCCGATCACTTTACCTACATCATTTTCATGAACTTGCAGGTGATACACAACTTTGTTTTCCTCTTCTTGTTCGGTCACAACGATGTGCTCAGGATGATCAACTAACGGCTCCACAATTGTTTCAATCAAAGATTTCATCGAATCACATCACTTTATTATTGATTTTTTGATTCGTGGAATTTCTTCATGATGCCTTCATTTGAGAATAAGTTACGTACCGTATCACTTGGTTTCGCACCTTTAGTCATCCAATCAAGTGCTTTATCTTCATCTAATTTCACTTCAACCGGGTTCACTACCGGGTTATATGTTCCAATTTGCTCGATAATACGTCCATCACGTGGAGAACGAGAATCAGCAACTACGATACGATAGAATGGATTTCTTTTAGATCCCATACGTTTTAAGCGAATTTTTACTGCCATGTTTAACACCTCCATATAAATATCTAACACAAGATAGAATTGTATCAGATTTATTTTAGTCTGTAAAGGGTTTTTACCTTACATGAATGGAAAATTAAATCCTTTTGATTTTTTTCCTTTTTTCCCTTTCTTTCCTTGCTGCGAATTCGTCATTTGCTTCATCATTTTCTTCATTTCTTCAAACTGTTTCAACAAACGGTTCACCTCTGAAACAGAACGACCTGAACCTCGAGCAATACGTTTACGACGACTAGCATTAATCACACTTGGATCTTGACGTTCTTTTACAGTCATGGATTGGATGATTGCTTCCACATGAGAAATTTGCTTTTCATCAAAATCAACATTTTTAAGACCCTTCATTTTATTAGCTCCAGGTATCATATCAATTAATTCGTCCAGCGGTCCCATGTTTTTCACTTGGCCCATTTGTTCGAGAAAGTCATCTAATGTAAAGGAAGCAGACCGCATTTTCTCTTCTAATTCTTTAGCTCTTTTTTCATCAACATTTTCTTGAGCCTTCTCAATTAGTGAAAGAACATCTCCCATTCCTAAAATACGAGATGCCATTCGTTCTGGGTGGAATACTTCCAATTCATCTAACTTTTCACCCATACCTGCAAATTTAATCGGCTTTTCCGTAACAGCTTTAATTGATAAAGCTGCACCACCACGTGTATCTCCATCAAGTTTCGTTAAAACAACACCAGAAATATTTAATTGTTCGTTAAAGCTCTCAGCTACATTAACTGCATCCTGACCAGTCATGGAGTCAACCACTAAAAATACTTCATCCGGATTTACATTTTGTTTAATTTGAATCAATTCATCCATTAATTCATTGTCGACATGAAGACGACCAGCAGTATCAATGATGACATAATCCAGATGTTCCTCTTTAGCACGTTCCATGGCTTTATTAGCAATATCCACAGGATTTGCATCCGTTCCCTCTGAATAAACTGGCATATTTAATTGTTTACCTAAGGTTTCCAGTTGATCAATTGCTGCGGGACGGTAAACATCAGCGGCAACTAATAAGGGCTTACGATTATATTTTTTACGTAATAAATTGGCTAATTTACCAGTAGTGGTTGTTTTACCGGCACCTTGTAAACCAACCATCATGATCACTGTAGGAGGCTTATCTGCCACAGCGATTTTACTCTCGTCGCCCCCCATTAATTGTGTTAATTCTTCTTTTACTACCTTAATAACTTGTTGACCTGGCGTTAAACTTTCCATAACTTCCTGGCCAACTGCACGCTCTTTCACTTTCTTAATGAAATCTTTTACGACTTTAAAGTTTACGTCCGCTTCTAGTAAAGCTAAACGAACTTCTCTCGTCATTTCTTTGACATCCTGTTCCGTTACTTTACCTTTTCCCTTGATTTTTTGAATGGTATTTTGCAGGCGGTCGGCTAAACCTTCAAATGCCATACTATACGCCCCCTATTCGATTTCAATAATCTGTTCTACTTTTTCTTTCAGTACTGGGTCTTCTGCCAATGTAAGCAATTCCTGAAGTAAACTTTGTCGCTTTAAAAACTTCTGATAGAGACCAAGCTTTTCCTCATATTCCTCTAACATTTGTTCTGTTCTGCGAATGTTATCATAAATTGCTTGTCTTGATACATTAGATGTCTCCGAAATTTCTCCTAATGAGAAATCTTCTACATAATACATCTCCATATAATTTCGTTGCTTGTCAGTTAGCAATTGTTGATAAAAATCATAAAGAGCGTTAATCCTTGTCGTTTTTTCTAACATAATAAGGACACCTCGTTAAGTAAAATAGCTTTACACTCCAGTCTAATCATCTTAAAGCAATACTGTCAAGTCTCAAGACTATTCTTCTTCTTCTAACAAATCTGCAAATAAGCCATACACAAATGCGTGCGGATCAAAAGTTTGCAAGTCTGTTACCTTCTCTCCAAGTCCTACTAATTTTACTGGTGTACCTAATTCATTTCGGATTGCCAAGACGATCCCACCCTTAGCTGTACCATCTAATTTAGTTAATACGATTCCGGAAACATCTGTTGCTTCTGAGAATGTTTTCGCTTGGCTCAAAGCATTTTGTCCTGTCGTGGCATCAAGCACAAGCAACACTTCATGAGGTGCATTTGGAACTTCCCGCTCGATTACACGTTTTACTTTTGCTAATTCATTCATTAAATTAACCTTATTCTGTAAACGACCTGCTGTATCGCAAAGTAATACATCGGCATTACGGGATTTTGCCGCTTGAATACCATCGTAAATAACGGCAGCTGGGTCACTACCTTCATTATGTTTAATAACATCAACACCGACACGTTTTCCCCATTCATTTAACTGTTCAATAGCTCCAGCACGGAATGTATCACCTGCAGTTAATAATACCTCTTTACCTTCTGATTTTAATTGATGTGCCAACTTACCAATCGTTGTTGTTTTTCCAACTCCATTAACTCCGACAAAAAGGATTACTGTTAAGTCATCTTGTTGAATATTTAAGGAAGTATCTTCTGATTCGTCATTATCTCCCTGATAAATTTCGACCAGTTTTTCAGAGATCACTTGTTTTACTTCATTAGTGTCTTTAATATTTTGTCTTTTCACTTCCATTTCAAGTTCTTCAATTAACTCCATCACAGTTGTTACACCAACATCAGCTGCGATCAACACTTCTTCGAGATCTTCAAAAAAGTCTTCATCCACTTTTCGATAGCGAGCAACTAAATCATTGATTTTTTCGGAGAATGACTTCCTTGTTTTACTTAAACCATCTTTATACTTATCTGACACTTCTTCTTGCTTATCTGTTGCTTGAAATTTATCCTTCAGCTTTTTCAGGAAACTCATTTTTCTACCTCCTCGCACTTATGCTTCTAAAAGCTCTGGTGCTTCTTCTAATTTGACAGAAACTAAGCGTGATACACCTGATTCCTGCATGGTAACACCATATAATACATCCGATTCTTCCATTGTACCCTTTCTATGTGTAATCACAATAAATTGAGTGTTTTTACTATAATGTTTCAAATATTGGGCAAAGCGAGTCACATTTGCTTCATCTAGAGCAGCTTCCACTTCATCCAGTACACAGAATGGAACAGGACGAACACGTAAAATCGCAAACAATAATGCGATAGCAGTTAATGCTCTTTCTCCACCAGATAATAGACCTAATTGTTGTAATTTTTTACCTGGAGGCTGTGCAATAATATCTACACCAGTTTCTAATAATTGGTCCGGATCAGTTAACTTTAATTCAGCATGGCCCCCGCCAAATAAACGTTGGAAGACTACCGTAAATTCTTCTTTAATTTGCGAAAAAGTTTCATTAAATCTTCTAGTCATTTCTTCATCCATTTCCGCAATAATTTCATATAATGTCCGTTTTGCTTCCACTAAGTCTGTTTGTTGACTGGTAAGGAATTCATGTCGTTCTTTAATCCTATCATACTCATCAATAGCACCAATATTTACTGTTCCTAATTCTTCAATCGATTTCTTAATTAATTTGACTTGTTCTTTCGCCTCTTCGAGATTGTCTGGTTGAGGGTAATCAGCTTTCGCCTTTTCAAAAGTCATAAAGTATTCACTCTCTAGTAATTGAAGACGATTTTCCAACTCCAGATCTAATCGGTTTCGTTCAATCTCAATCGTTTGGATCTCCTGTTGTAACTGATACTCCTCTTTTTTCGCTTGTTTAAGCGAGTCTTCTAAAGTCGTAACTTTTTGCTGTGTTTCGGATCGTTGTTCACGTAATTGTTGCAACTCTTGCTGCAATGCTGTTTTTTCTTGTGTTTTGAGATGAATCTCTTCGTCAATTTCTTCTGGTGTCTGTTGGCTATTTTTAACGTCAATTAATTGCTGTAGCTGTTCTTGCTTTCCTTTAATCGTCTCGGAAATCTCAGATAATTCATTTTTTGAATTTGCAACCTTCTCTTTTTGATTGGACAACTTACTTCTTAGCTCTGCTTGCTCGACATGCAATGTTTGTAATTCCTGTTTCAATTGTTCTTCTTTTGCTTCAAAATTTTGGTGCTGATCTGTTAATTCTTCAATTTCGTTATCTAATTTACTCAATTTTGCTTGTGTTTTTACTAGATCTTGTTCAATTTGTTCCAATTGCTGTAACAATAGTTTTCGATCTTCTTCTTGTTGTAATTTGTCCTGATCATAAATGGACAGCTGATCATTTAAATGCTCTAAAGACAGTTTCCATTCTTTATAATTGCTTTGGTGTACTTGATATGTTTTGCGAACTTCTTCTAGTTGTCGATAACAATTATCTTTTTCTTCTTGAAGACTCGCTAATGCATCTTTTTGCTCACTAATTTGCTTCTCGTAGTCCGTTACACGAGTTTGGTATTCTTTATATTTCTTCGTTAATGTTTTTAGTTCACGATCTCTCGTAAATAATGATTGATTGTTTTTCTTTTTGGCACCACCAGACATGGAACCTCCAGGATTCACCACATCTCCATCGAGTGTCACGATGCGGAATCTTCGTCCAGTTTGCTGTGCAAATCGATTTGCAGCACTAAGTGATCTAGCTATAATCACATTGCCTAACAATGCTTGCATGACAGGTTGATATGTGGCTTCATAACGGATTAAATCCGCAGCTACTCCAACGAAATCTTCTTCCTGCTCAAGCATTTGGATCATATTTGCAGGTATCTGTTTCGGCTTCATCGCGTTAATTGGTAAAAAAGTTGCTCTACCTTTGTTTGTTTTTTTCAGCCATTGAATTGCCTCTCGTGCCGACTTCTCTGAATCAACCACAATATGTTGAGCTTGAGCCCCTAAAGCAGTTTCCATTGCATCCACTAATTGATCATCGAATTCGATTAACTCCGGTATCGCACCATGAATACCTGTTAACTTCTGTTGTTCCCTTGCTTTTAGTACTTCTTTTACACCAAAATAGAAACCTTGAAAATCTTCTTTTAAGTCCTCGAGCATTTCCTTTTTTGACTTAAGATTTTCAACCATTTGATAACCTTTATATAATTTTTGCTGCATATCTTCTAATAGTTTCGACTCTACCGTTACTTTTCTTTCCAACTGCTCGTACTCTGATTGGCATTTATGTAATTGTTCTTCATCTTGTTTACATTTTTCTTCTGCTTCATGAACAGCTTGCTTTAACTGAAGACGTTCTTCATGTAGGTTTTCCCATTTAGAAGACTTCGCATGTTGTTTCCCTTCCATCCTCTCCAATTGCTGCTCAATCGAACTTTTCTCGTTTCGTTTAGCCGCTTGCTCATTTAACCATTCAATATAATCACTTTTAAGTGTCTCGATGTCTTCTTCTATCGTATTTTTACCTTTTTCTAATTGCTCTTGGATATCAGTTACTTGTTCTGATAACTGATGATTTTTTTCCTGGTACTTCCGAAGATTAGTTTGTTCATCTTCTAAGCTCTTTAAAAGTATTGCTTTTTTGTTTTCCGACTCTTCTATGTCCTGTTCTAGTTTTTCTTTATTCTCCTGGAAATGTTGAAGTCGTTCATGAAATATCTTTTTATTTCCTTCAAGACTTTCTAACTTTTGAGTTTCCACAAGTAGTGTTTCTTGTAAGCTTGTGATTTGCTCATCCATTTCTTGTATCCGTGCTTTCAGTTGATCACTTTCTGTCTCTCTTGTCTCAACCCATTGTTGTTTTTCTTTTAATGCATGATGTTTATCGTCTATTTGTCTTTTCGATGCTTCCCATTTTTCATTCAGTTGTTCAATTTCTTTAGCTAACAAACCAACTTCCACATTAGTCAATCGATCTTTTTGGGCTAAGTACTCCTTAGCAATAGATGCTTGCTGTTCAAGTGGTTCTAATTGGCCGTCTATTTCATAGATTATATCTTCCACACGATTTAAATTTTCTTGTGTTTCTGCCAATTTATATTCGGCTTGTTTCTTTCTATTTTTATATTTTAAAACACCTGCCGCTTCTTCAAATATAACGCGGCGTTCCTCTGATTTTGAACTTAAAATTTCTTCAACTTTTCCTTGACTTATAATAGAAAACGCTTCTTTACCCATACCTGAATCCATAAATAGCTCTGTAATATCTTTCAAACGGCATGGTTGTTTGTTCATCAAATATTCACTTTCGCCTGAGCGATATACTCGACGCGTTACACTGACCTCGTGATAATCAACAGGCAATGCATTGTCTGAGTTATCTAACACGAGTGTTACTTCAGCAACGTTTAACGCATTACGTGTATCACTCCCTTGGAAAATAATATCTTCCATTTTGGAACCACGTAATGATTTTGCTGATTGTTCTCCAAGTACCCAACGGATTGCATCTGTAATATTACTTTTCCCACTACCGTTAGGCCCTACAACAGCTGTAACGCCTGGTACAAATTCTATTTTTACTCTTTCAGCGAAAGATTTAAAACCAATTGTATCTAATTGTTTTAAATACATGTTTAAAACCCCTATTTATTATCATCTAACAACATAACTTGTATGTTGATGTTAATTTATCCTTTGCATTTCAACTTATTTATTTTATCATAAAGAATAGAGTAAGAGAAGGAAGTTTCATAAAATACCGAAACAGGAGTGAATTGATTTGAATTTAGAAGAGAAATCCGAGGAAAATTTAGCACATATTATTCATGAGATGGGAAGAATGTTGCAAGTAGTCAATGATTCTATCATGGATCCTAAAGATTATGACCTTGATAATTATGAAGAATTAAAATCCTTGTATGATCTCCTGCAACAGAAAGGAAAACTAACTGTTGCCGAAACCCAAGCATTTATTGCAGAGCTAAGAGAATACCGAAAATAATTAAGAAAAGCGCAGAGCGCCCGTTTAGAAACATAGCGACTGGAACGAATTAACTGAAATAAAGGAATCACGGTAAGCTTGTGAAGCGATGATGACTTATCGTAGGACGATTCGAGAAGCCGCCTAGTTTTTGGCGCTAGAATTTGGACGTGGCTAGACAGGTTGCCTACATGTTATCTGCATCCGAAAAATCTATAATTTTCTAGGCAAACAAAAAGTCTTAGGAGTACTAAAAACTCCTAAGACTTTCTAATTCTTATAGTTAATGATCATCCACTACACTAGTTTCTTCCATCAATTCTTCCAATTTCGTTGTAATTTCATTTAATGTTGAAATTAATTCAGTTAAATACGCATTAGATTTAAGCTGTTCTTCATTTGTAAGTACAGCTTTTTGAGCATAGTCTGACGTTTCATCCACAATTGTAGTCACTTTTTGAATCGATTTATGTGCTTCTTGTGCTACATAGGATACTTCTTCACTTGCTTGGAAAATTTGCTTGATTTGCTCTGCTACATTTCCTATAGATGAATGAATATTCCCGAATATTTTGCCTGTCTCTCGTACAATTTCCTGACCATGTTCCACTTCGCTAATAACCTGGTTCATTGAAGCAACAGATGTATCAGTTTCTTGTTGGATAGACTGGACAAGGTTAGCAATTTGACTGGCAGAATCCACGGTTTGTTCCGATAATTTTCGGACTTCATCCGCTACAACAGCAAATCCTTGACCATGTTCTCCTGCTCTGGCAGCCTCTATCGCTGCATTTAAAGCCAATAAATTTGTTTGGGAAGAAATGTCTGTAATTAAACTGACAATCCCATTAATTTCTTTCGATCGATCATTTAATAATCGTACTGTCTCAGAAGTTGTCTTCACTGTTTGATTTATATTATCCATTTGTCCTACCGTCTTTTGAATCATATTATTGCCATCTTCAGCTTTTTGTTCAGTCATTTTCGTTATATCAGATACTTTAGATGAAGTTTTAGCTATTTGCTGCATATCCTGTGTCATTTCCTGAATGAATTTAGAATTATCCTCGACTTGTTTTTTCTGATTCAGTGCACCATTAGAAATCTGTTGTATGTAGGAGACACTTTCTTTAAAAATAGCTTGATTAGACTGATTCATCTCTTTTAATTGTGATGAAACATCAATTACTTTCTCTGAGGTTAACGACAAACTATCTACAATTCCACTTAGCTTAAGTTGCTTTTGTTCCTTTTCGCCAAGGTCTCCGATTAATTTCCGCTTATGTCTAACTTGCCAAATTATCGCTCCTGAAGTCCCAATTAAAAATAAAGCATGAACAAGTAACATCGAAAATGGATAATCATTCGTCCCAAAAACATATTCTCCAAAAAAGAAGTAACCTCCAATATGTTGAACAGCAAATAAGACTGTCATGATTAGAATTAAGTTAATTTTTTCATAGTAACCAATCATCGCTACCACCATAAAAATAGAAAAATGGTACTCTACCATTCCCTCTCCACCAGCAATCATTGACATGCTGCTAAAAGTAATAGTTAGTGTATTAAAAAGTGGTATTAACGGATGATCACTCTTCTTTTTATAAAGTAGTATTGTTACAGTAAAGAGTACAATCGGAATAACTAAAAAAATATTTGTAATGACTGTTAATTGTTCTGCACTATGATGCCCCCAAAATTCTGATATGTTAAAAATCCGATGTAACACGTGAATAATAATAGATACCATAAGTACAAGAAACGATAAAACTAAATTAACTCGATTTTTTTTATTTGATTGCATAAACCTTCCCCTTCCCAATAAAAAGACTGTTCAACCTTAAAAACAATTTTATGACTAATAGTAATATTTACCTTAGATCTATTGTACTATTCATTAGAAATGTTGTCTATTGTGGTATCCAGTGGGATTTTGAGGATGGCTTTGTCCAAAAGTAATATTTTGAGTACTATATTCCTTTATTGCGATATCTGCATTGTTTATTGCGAAATATAGCTTCTTTATTGCGAAATCACCTTGGTTTATTGCGAAATGTAACCTCTTTATTGCGAAATCGCCTTGGTTTATTGCGAAATATTGCTTCTTTAATCATATATACCTAATTTTTCTTTTTAATTAAGAAACCCCCTGCTTCAAACTTAATTGAAACAGGGGGGTTCACCTTGTCAGACTATTTTTTTAATGAGGCAGAGCATCTAATGCTTGTTTTGCCGCACGTTGTTCTGCTTCTTTTTTCGTCCGACCTACTCCTTTTCCAGCTGTCTTACCATTAATTGTAACAACAGCGAAAAATTCACGGTCATGTGCAGGACCTTTCTCGTCTACAATGTTGTATTCCACTAGTCTATTCTTATGTTGCTGTACTGTTTCCTGCAATTGACTTTTGTAATCCATCGTATGCGAAAAAGCACCGGTTGTAATCTCAGGGTACACATACTTCCTTAAGAAGCTAATAACTTGATCATATCCTTGATCTAAGTATAATGCGCCAATGAACGCCTCAAAGACATCTGCTAGTAATGCAGGGCGATTACGACCACCAGTCATTTCTTCACCCTTACCTAATAAAATGTATTTGCTAAAATCAAGTGTCTCTGCAAAGCGAACTAAAGCTGGTTCACACACAATCGAGGCTCTCAGTTTTGTTAAATCCCCTTCCTCTAATTCATTATATTCTCGATAGAGGTATTGAGAGACTCCCAGTTCTAAAACTGCATCACCTAAAAATTCTAACCTTTCATTATCTAGTAGATTCTTTTTCCGGTGCTCATTCACATAAGATGAATGGGTAAAGGCTTGTTTTAACAATCTTTCGTTTTCAAAAAAAATCCCCAATTTATCCTGAAGCTCTTTAAAATCAGACACATTCTTCACCTACCAACATGAAATCAATCATTGTCATTATTATAAAGGATACATAGCTTATCGCCAACCCTAAATTATAAAGGTTTTAATAGTTTTAGTTTTGTCTTACTGGATCAGAAATGCACTACTAATGCATTATAAAGGACAAACCCGTTTCATAATGATAGAAACGGGTTAATCTTTACAGACTGTACTCTTAGACAGCCACAACTTATTACTTAATTTAACAGTTCTATTGGTTGCTGTCTATGTAATTTACAGCATCACCTACTGTAGCAATTTTTTCTGCATCTTCATCAGCAATTTCCATGTCGAACTCGTCTTCTAATTCCATTACAAGTTCTACAACATCAAGAGAATCAGCTTCCAAATCATCTTTAAATGATGCTTCAAGCGTAACTTTATCTTCGTCTACATCAAGACGATCGACAACGATTTGCTTTACTTTTTCAAAAGTCTCGGACATTTCACGTCACCTCCTTTCAAAGTATATGTACCTTTCTACATAACCATACCTCCGTCTACTGGTATCGTTTGTCCGGTAACATAGTTAGCTTGTTCAGAAGCTAAAAATAAAGCAACATTCGCTACATCTTTCGCTTCGCCTAATTTATTTAATGGAATTAATGCAAGCATTTGCTCTTTCTGTTCTTCTGTGAGTTGATCGGTCATATCTGTTGCAATAAAGCCAGGAGCAATAGCATTGACTAATATATTTCTCGCTGCTAATTCCTTTGCAGTTGTTTTCGTTAAACCAATAACACCTGCTTTGGCAGAGACATAATTTGCCTGTCCCGGGTTGCCGCTTATACCAACAACTGAAGATACGTTAATAATCCGACCGCTTTTTTGCTTCATCATTTGACGAGTCACTGCTTTAGTACATAAGAATACCCCTTTTAAGTTAATGTCAATGACATCATCAAAATCAGCTTCACTCATTCGCATCAGTAGATTATCTCTTGTAATACCTGCATTATTTACTAAAATATCGAGACTTCCAAACGTTTTTGTTGTTTCTTTCACCATTGCTTTGACGTCACTTTCATCACTGACATTTGCTTTGATCTTAATTGCTTCTCCTCCGTCAGCGATGATTTGATCCACTACTTCCTGAGCTTTATTTTCACTCCCAGAGTAGTTTACCACTACTTTTGCCCCTTTACTAGCAAAAGTTAAAGCTATTTCACGTCCGATTCCTCTTGAAGCACCTGTTATCAGTGCGACTTGATCCTTTAACATGGTTAATCCTCCTTCATCCATTCGATAAATTCAGTTAAAGTTGCTATGTCTTGAACAGCAAAAGTTTTCGCACGTCGATTTACTTTTTTCACGAGGCCTGTTAACACTTTGCCACTACCTACTTCGACAATCGCATCGAGTTGCTCTTCCATTAGCTGTTCGATAATTTCTTCAAAACGTACTGGAGAAGATAATTGTTCTACTAATAATTGTTGAATTTGGTCTTTGTCAGTGACTTTTTCAGCGGTCACATTTGCATAAACTGGTATTTCAGCGTCAGACCAATTGATATTATGTACTAATTGTTGAAACTCTTCAGCTGCTGGCTTCATTAGACTTGAGTGAAATGGCCCGCTCACAGGTAACGGTAATACACGTTTTGCACCTGCTTCTTTTAAATGATCGGTCGCTGCATCAATTGCTGATTTTGTACCAGATACAACGATTTGTCCTGGGCAGTTGAGATTAGCAATCTCAATAACACCATCCACTTGTTCACTAATTTTTTGCAGTTCATTACGTAATGTTTCTTGATCCATTCCTAAAACAGCTGCCATGGAGCCTTTTCCTTCAGGATAGGCATTTTCCATTAGCTTTCCTCTTTGATGAACTAAAGAAACAGCATCAGAGTAGGAGATAGCATTCGCTGCAACAAGTGCACTATATTCACCAAGACTATGCCCACTTGTAACTGATGGTGTAATACCATTTTCCGCTAAGATTTTTGTAATGGCGGTACTAACTGATAACAATGCTGGTTGTGTATTTTCTGTTTTTGTCAGTAACTCTTTAGGACCTTCAAACATAATCGACGTTAAGTCATAACCTAAACGTTCATTAGCAATGGCGAAGAGCTCTCTTACTTGTGGAAACTCTTCATACAAGTCTTTTCCCATTTCGACTACTTGTGATCCTTGACCAGGATAAACGAAAGCGACTTTTTTCACGACTTATTCCTCCTCAGTAGCAGCTTGCAACGTTTTTACGTCTGCTTCTATCTTTCCGATTACATCTTTCTCTACAATGTTTATTGTTTGTTGAATAGCACTGAAAATAGCTTGTTGATTGGATGAACCGTGTGCTTTAATCACTGGAGCAGCGAGACCAAACAATGCAGCACCACCGTACTCGGAATAATCAAGCTTCTCCTTTAAGCCTTTCAGGTCTTTTTTTACAAGTGCGGCAGCGAGTTTGGTTTTGGTATTAGTCATAAATGTGTCTTTAATCATCGAAAACATCGTTAAAGCTGTTCCTTCCACTGTCTTTAAAGCGACATTTCCACTAAAACCATCGGTCACAACAACGTCCGCCACACCATTTAACAGATCTCTCGCCTCGACATTACCAACGAAATTGATTGGTAGTTGTTGTAACAGCTCAAATGCTTTCTTCGTTAAGTCATTTCCTTTGCCATCCTCTGTACCAACATTTAAAAGTCCAACACGCGGATTCTTTACTTGACGAACTTTTTCCATATAAATGGATCCCATTAAGCCATATTGCTGGAGGTGTTGGGCTTTGGCATCCACATTTGCACCTACATCCAACAATAAGAACCCATCGCCATTAACGGTTGGAAGTGTTGGACTTAATGCTGGGCGATCTATCCCCTTGATTCTACCGACAACAAACAATCCAGCGCTCATTAAAGCGCCTGTGTTCCCCGCAGAAATACAAGCATCTGCACGTCCAGATTTTACTTCGTTTGCCATGAGCACTAAAGAGGCATTCTTTTTTCGACGAACTGCTTTTACAGGTTCATCCTCACTCGTAATCTTTTCTTCTGTATGAATAATTTCAATAGCATCATGTTTTTCCAAATATGGTGTTATCTTGTTTTCATCACCAATTAACGTAATTTCCAAATCATTAAAGTGGTTCACAGCTTTTAATGCACCTAAGACAATTTCCTTTGGTGCGTGGTCACCACCCATAGCATCGATTGCGATTTTCATGATTCGTTCCCTTCCTTCTCTTGAGTCGATCGAAACATTTCAAATACTCCTGAAAAGACCGTTTCGTTATCTACATAACTAAGCACTTCTACAACAGTCCGATTGTTTTTCTCTGAACCTACTACTCGTGCTTTAGCAATAACTCGTTCTCCCTGTACGACTTGACGGGTAAATTTAATATCTGCATTTGTTGTTAAGGCTAATTCATCATTGATAACGGCAACAGCAAGGGAGTTTGCCTGTGCAAATAAATGATGCCCCCGTGCAATTTTATTTCGTGAAAATACATGTTCCGCTGTAACATCCATAATTGAAATTGCACGTTTATCTAATTCTAAGTCAATAATTTCACCTATAACCTCATCAATTGGCAGTGCCTTAACCGTTTCATTCCAATTATTCGTTGCAACAGATTTTATCCGCTCACGTAATTCTGGAATATTTAACTCCATCCGATCTAAACGGATGGTCTGTATGCTGACATCAAATGACTTTGCTAGTGCTTCATCCGTTATAAAAGGTTTTGCTTCAATCGTTTCTTTTAACAGTGACTGTCGTTCTTTTTTATTTCTTTTCATGAATTACACCGTCCATCTGAAAGTCATCATTTATTCCAACGAAAAAATTATGACTAGGTACTAATAGTAATATATAATACCATTAAAAATTATGCAAGTGAATCTAATTTAATAATTGCTGATCTATTTCAATTTGAGAAAGTAAATACTTAATTAAGGGTTGGAATTCGGCATTTCTCCACCATTCATTTTCTACAATATCAACAGCATCTGCCCTTGCTGTTTCTAATGCACGATAATCGTGAACCAAATCTGCTAATTTAAATTCTGGTAGTCCACTTTGTTTGACACCAAATATATCCCCAGGTCCTCGAAGTTCTAAATCTCGTTCTGCTAAAACAAAGCCGTCAGTTGTTTCCGTCATAATTCGCATACGTTCTTTCCCGGTTTCACCTTTAGGATCTGCTACTAAAATGCAATAACTTTGCTTATCGCCTCTTCCGACACGTCCTCTTAATTGATGTAACTGTGATAAACCAAATCGATCTGCGTCTTGAATCATCATCACCGTAGCATTCGGAACATTGACCCCTACTTCTACAACTGTTGTAGAAACTAATATTTGGACTTTATTTTCGGCAAAGTCATTCATTACTTGTTCTTTTTCTTCTGTAGTTAATCTTCCGTGCATAAGCCCTACCGAGGCTTTGCCTTGTAAAATCTCTTGAAGTTGTTGATATAGATCTAGTGCATTCTGAATATCTAATTTATCTGATTCTTCAATTAACGGACAAATAATATAAGCTTGATTACCTTTTTTTATTTCCTTATATACAAAATTAACGGTTCTTTCAAACATGTTATGCTTGACCCAATATGTTTCAATTGGTTTCCTGCCTTTAGGCATTTCATCTATTTTGGAAACATCCATATCTCCGAATGCAGTAATAGATAACGTTCTCGGGATAGGTGTTGCCGTCATAAATAAAATATCTGCTAAAATCCCTTTTTCACGTAAAGTATTACGTTGTTGCACACCAAATCGATGTTGTTCATCGATAATAACATATCCTAAATTTTGAAAATTAACATCATCCTGAATAAGTGCGTGTGTTCCGATTACGACATCACATGATCCATTTTCAATTTCTGTTAGCATTTCTTTTCGCTTTTTGCCCTTTATTGATCCAGTTAATCTGTGTACACGAACATCAGCCGGTAGTAACTGTTTTAAAGATTCTTCATGTTGTTCCGCTAAAATTTCTGTTGGTACCATCAATGCAACTTGCTTTCCGGCTTTAACAACACCATAAAGACTAATAACAGCTACAGCAGTCTTACCTGAACCTACATCTCCCTGTAATAATCGATTCATTCGGTATGGTGATTGCAGATCCTTAAAAATTTCTGCTAATGCTTTTTTCTGAGCAGAAGTTAAAGCGAAAGGGAATTGTTTAATCAATTGTTTTACTTCTTCCATGTTGATCTCTTTTGCATTACCTTTTGTAGCTTCCCGATTTCTCTTTCGATAGAGCTGCATTTTTATTTGAAACAGCAATAACTCTTCATAAATGAACCGCCTCTTCGCGTGCTTTAATTGTTGGAATGAAGAAGGAAAATGAATATTTTCCAATCCGTCGGTCCGATTCGGTAATTTGTATTTATCTAAATAAGAAGTCGGGAGAATTTCGGTAATTTGAGCACGGTAGGTAGACAATGCACTCGTGATTACCTTTTGGAATTGAGTATTTTTAATGTCTCCTTTGGAAGAGTAAATCGGGGTAATAGGACTTGAGCCGTCTATTGTGCCCTTTTTATAATTATCAATCGTTATTTGCAACCGGTGTTGATCCCATTTACCATTTACCGATACTTCCTCACCTGGAATAAAGTGCTTTTTGGCAAAGGCACGGTTAAAGAGAACACCCTTTACAACTGCTCCATCAACACGTAAAGAAACAACCATTCGGGATTTTTTTCTTTGATAAAATTGTACGGTTGGCTCGTGGATAACTTCACCAACTATCGTCACTTTTTCATTATGTATCAGTTCGTGAAGGGGTTTTTGCTCATAGTGATCATACCGGTTCGGAAAGTAATATAGCAGATCTTCAATTGTATAGATGCCAATTTGCTCGAAGGTTTCGGCAAGTTTCGGCCCAACACCTTTCACTTCTTGAACAGAAATATTATTCATTTCAATCACACTCTCTTAATTCAAATATGTAATCCAATCCACCAAGTTCACAGTAGATATATACAGCGAAGTTGTGAAAATTTGTGGAGCGAGGCTTTCTTCCATTCTGATTGATGATGAGTGCTAAATCGACGCTGCGGAAAAATACTCCCTTTCCGGGGGCACGGCCTCAGCTAACTTGGTGAAGAAAACCACTTCACCAAGTGGATCTTCGTCGCGTGAGTTCCCCCAGGAGTATCGCATTTTTCCGCAGCTTAGTGTGAATTTCTTATCAAGCAAGAAGAAATTCACAGATATATTCCCATAAGTTTCCTTCTTTCGATCAGAATACTACGCTTAGCGGAGGCAGAATACGGAGACTCCTATGGGAATAGCACGAGCCGAAGACCCCGTGATGCACCTGCGTCTTTTAGTAACGCTTCGAAGTGGCTTCCTCGTTGCAAGGGAGCAAAGAAGATAATTCCAAGTAGTTCCCTGGCTAAGGCCGTGCCCATGGAAAGCGCAGTATTCTGCCGTAGCGACTGACAACACTTCTTAAAAATGGAACAACGTAAAGCCCTGTCCAGTTACTTCGCAGTTTATGTTTTTGTGCTCTAATTGGATAAAAAGCTCTATCGCCTTGGATAGAGCTTTGGGTTTTATTCGATAGAAAATATATAAGAGTAGATCGGTTGGTTCCCCTGATGAACTTCCACTTCTATATCTTCAAAATTATCCTCTATAAATGCAATAATCTCATTTTCTTCTTGATCAGTTGTTTCTTCTCCGCGAATAACAGTAACAATCTCATCTTCATCTGCTTCAATCATTTCAGTTAACAATTCCTTAATAACTGTCATTTGATCAGCATTCGTTACTTTTATTTTTCCATCAGCAAGTCCCATATAATGACCATTTTCAATCGTCATGCCTTCTATCTGTGTATCACGAACGGCATAGGTAACCTGACCAGTTTTCACTTCCTGGCTTGCATCTGTCATATTTTCTTTATTGTCAGCTAAACTAACTTCAGGATTATACATTAACATAGCTGACATACCTTGTGGGATTGTTTTCGTTGGCACTACTGCTACATTAACTTCCGCTAGTTCTGCAGCCTGTTCAGCTGCCATCACAATATTTTTATTATTAGGCAATATAATAACATTTTCAGCATTTGCCTCTGCAATAGCATTCGTTAAATCCTGTGTACTTGGATTCATCGTTTGCCCACCTTGAATCACAACTGTCGCTCCTAAGCTTTTAAATAACTCTGCTAAGCCATCTCCCATCGCAACTGTTACTACTCCGAAAGGTTGCTTTGCTTTAGGCTTCTCTTCTTTCTGATCAACTATATTGGAATGTTGCTCTCTCATATTCTCTGCTTTTAAATGAATAAAGCTACCAAATCGTTGTCCTAAATTGAAAACATCACCAGGGTATTCCGCATGAATATGAACTTTTACGATTTCGTCGTCGGATACAACTAATAATGAATCACCATGCTCGCTTAATTCTTCTCTAAAAGTAGCTTCATCATATGGATGATCTTTTAATTTATCTTCTTCAAAACGAACCATAAATTCTGTACAATAACCATACTCTATTTCGTCAGTGCTCATATAGTCTTGTGCTAATTTGTGATGCTCTGCACTGACAAGGTCATCTAAATCCATTGTGTCATCCTGAGAAGATTCCGGAACCTCTTCACCTTTCAACGCAGCTAAAAACCCTTCATAAATAACGACTAATCCTTGTCCACCACTGTCTACTACTCCCACTTCTTTTAGTACTGGTAACAGTTCCGGCGTTCTCTTCAAAGATTGTTTAGCAGCTTGAACAACTTGTTCCATAAAAGCAACAATATCCTGTTCTGCTTCTGCGATTTTCTTTGCTTCTACAGCTGTATCTTTTGCAACTGTAAGAATCGTTCCCTCTACCGGTTTCATTACTGCTTTATAGGCAGTACTTACACCACTATCAAGCGCTGTAACAAAACTTTCAATATCTAACTTATCTGTTCCTTCTAATCCTTTAGCAAAACCTCTGAATAATTGGGATAAGATAACTCCAGAATTACCTCTAGCACCCATTAGTAATCCTTTGGCAAATGCATTAGCTACTACTGAGACACTTTCATGGTTTGCTTTTTTTACTTCGTTTGCCCCTGAAGTAATGGATAAATTCATATTTGTTCCAGTGTCGCCATCAGGTACTGGAAAGACATTTAATGCATCTATTTTCTCAGCATTATTTGCTAAACTATGCGCACCAGCTAATACCATATTGGCAAACAATGCCCCGTCTATATTTTTTTGCGTCACTTGCGTGTTCCTCCCTCTGCTCCTTTTTCCGGAATAACGAATTTTGCATGATATAGTAGATAATCGTAATTAATCTTGAATCACACGTACGCCTTGAATATAAATATTGATTGACTTAATTTTTAAACCGAGTGTTTTTTCAAGATTATATTTCACCTGTGATTGGACGTTATGTGCAACTTCAGATATTTTTGTACCGTAACTGACAATGATATACATATCAATGTGCACATTTTCCTCATCTTGTCGAACGACAACACCTTTGGCAAAGTTTTCTTTTCTCAAAATTTCTGCAATACCATCACGTAGTTGTTTTTTCGATGCCATACCAACAATACCATAACATTCTATGGCAGCACCACCAGCGATAGTTGCTATTACTTCATTAGTAATTGTTACATGACCATCTTCTGTTTTTAGTTCTATTGACATATTTTATCCTCCTTCTTAAATAAATAAAAGAAAAAGTTCCATCAGCGTCTACACCATTTTATAGTTGAGTTTTGATTTGATTATTAGAAAAAAATGGCTTATTACCAAGTTACTAGCGAAGTCTTTGATTATTTTATAATATGTAGGTTCTAAAGTTTCACTACGTCGAGTCATTTCACTGCTAAAAATTTTAAAGTTCCTACAACGCCAGAGAAATTAAGGGTATTCCATTATAGAATGTATGAAAATCACGTCTATGTCAAGCAATTATAAGAAATGCTTTGTACGACCTCTATAAAAACAGCGTGCCTCTATCGTAACTTACGCACACCTCTCTATCATTAACTCGTAAATACTTTTCTAATTTGAAATTGCAAAATCATAAAAACTATGATAAATTATATAAGTATGGATTGAGTTAGGTAGGAGGGAACGAAATAATGGGACGTAAATGTGTAGTAACTGGTCGTAAAACGACTTCAGGAAATAAGCGTTCACACGCTATGAATGCAAATAAGCGTAACTGGAAAGCAAACGTACAAAAAGTTAGAATCATGGTTGACGGCAAACCAAAACGTATGTATGTTTCTGCTCGTGCGCTTAAATCTGGCAAAGTAGAACGCGTTTAATTTTATAATCAACTCTTAAAAGAAGAGAAGAGAAAAGGCTCCTGTTAACAAGGAGCCTTTTTTCTTTATTTCTTCCCTGAACCCAACAATGCCCGAATGAAACCACCGATAAACCGCGGGAGCTTAATTGTATAAAATTTCATCATACCCCTCCTCTTCACCATGAAGACATAACCTCATCATTATCATTACAACATCTGATTCTTTTACAGCTTATGAGGATACATGACTATAATTGCATACCTTTCCATATTTTCATAAGATTTTACGGAATTCTACTCCGTACTCTTTATCATTATTAATATGCCATCATTAAAGAAAAAAGTACCTTGTTCCTTAATTAATTGATTTGATATACAACGAGTACTCCCCCATGTAACTGTATAATTATCTAATGGATAATAGAATCCATCTAAGGTCAGTCCCTCAACAGTAGGGGTTAGCGGTATAAATGATATTAGTTCAGAACTATTCGCCTGGACACAGTAATGTCCTGGCTTATAAATAGATAAGATATTTTTGTGATCAATTATTTTGGCAGTAACGTTTTTTTCTAATAGGCGATAAAGCAGCTGAATGTTCGCTAATTCATGGTCCAGCCTGCCAGCAGTAACACCAAACAAAAAAATGGAAGCAGGCTGATAGGAAAGAGCTGCTTCTACTGCTAATTCTAAGTCTGTTTCATTTTTTTCCGGAGGAAATTCACGAAAGCTATTTGCCTGCTTTTTAATGACTAGTTTTTCTTCCTTATCAAGTGAATCAAAATCTCCTATTGCAATATCAATAGGTAATTGCTTCCTTAAAAGATAAGAAGCACCTAAGTCTGCGCCTATCCAAATATCGATATCATCCCGATAGGAAAGTAAAGAGGCAAGTGCTTTTTCAGGTCCTCCTGCGACGATTCCGATATTCACGTCAAACACCCTTCCTCATTAAATAATCAATATCGAAGAGATCTAATTTCTAATTTTTTGAATAGCCGACGCCCGATCTTTTTGATTAAATATTGCACTTCCAGCTACTAGAACATCTACACCTGCTTCGACACATTGTTTCGCTGTTTCTTCGTTTACTCCTCCATCTACTTCAATTTCAAATGATAAATCTAATTCTTCACGCCATTGTACAGCTTTTCTTACTTTATCTAATACTTCCGGGATAAATGTTTGTCCACCAAACCCAGGGTTAACAGTCATAAACAGAACAAGTTCGACATCTTTAATAATCGGTTTAATCATTTCCACTGGTGTTGCTGGATTAATAACAACCCCAGGTTTAACACCTGCATCTTTGATCATATGTATAGTTCTGTGTAAGTGGGTACAGGCTTCAACATGAACGGTTAAGATATCTGCACCAGCATCAATAAAGTCTTGAATGTAACGATCAGGGTTTTCAATCATGAGATGTACATCAAGGGTTGCATCTGTTACAGGTCGAATAGCAGATAAAACTAGTGGTCCAATTGTAATGTTTGGTACAAAATGTCCATCCATCACATCAACATGTATATAGTCTGCTCCTCCTTCTAATACGTCTTCAATTTCTTCTCTTAAACTGGAGAAATCAGCTGATAAAATCGATGGTGCTATTTTCGTACTCATGTTAATACCTCGGCTTTCTATTTTTAATTTCTTCTACAAATTGCAAATAGTTTTGATAACGATCTTCTAAGATTTCTTGTTGATCTAAAGCAGCTTTTACTGCACATTTAGGCTCTTTAATATGCATACATCCTCTAAATTTACACTGATCCTGTAAATCAACGAACTCCGGAAAACAGCCTGGTAATTCTTCTAACGCAATTTCTTTAAAATCTAAGGCACTGAACCCAGGTGTATCCGCAATTAACCCTTGTTCAAATGGGATAAGTTCTACATGTCGAGTTGTATGCTTACCTCTGCCTAAACTTTCTGATATGTTATCTGTTTCTAATTGTAGACCAGGTATAATTCGATTCAGAAGTGATGTTTTTCCGACACCAGATTGCCCGGCAAAAACAGAAACTTTATTTTTTAAGTACACAGATAATTGTTGGTTTACTTCCTTATCTTTCGTAGAGAGAAACTCCACTGTATAGCCGATCTTTTTATAATAAGCGAGCTTATCCTTAATAAGCACAGATTCTTGTTCCGTAAGTAAATCCATCTTAGTAAAAAACAATAATGGTCTGATCGCTTTGGACTCAACCAATACGAGAAATTTATCTAAAAGGTTAAGACTTAAATCCGGTTCTTTAACAGAGGTGACAATAATAGCTTGATCCACATTGGCTACCGGTGGACGTGTCAATTGATTGTCACGTCCATCGATAGAAAGAATATAGCCCTCTTTTTTATCGTGGTATTCAAATTCGACAAAGTCACCAACAAGAGGGGTAATCTTTTTTTGGCGAAAAACCCCTCTTCCCCGGCATTGGACAAGACCACCTTCATATTGCACATAATAAAAACCACTCAGTGCCTTGACAATTTTACCTTTTGGCATTTACTCACCCTCTACATCTTCATATGTTAATGTTTTTTCTATGATGATTTCGTCGTCTTTAATCACTTTATACGTCCCTTCGTCATCAGGTTCAATCGTTAATTCAATCGTAAATGTTTTATCATCTGTAATCATTTCTACATCTTGATATAGTTCTGAAATCTTGTTATTCATATCCCCTACATAAATACTGATTTCTTGAGGCTCAGGTTCATCTGTTTCCTCATTATTTTCACCAGTATATGGTACGGTAAATGATTCTGTATGCGTAATAGGTTCTTTTGGCTCAGGCCCTTTTGATACTGTTAGTTCAACTACTTGTCCCTTTTCAATCTCTTCATTTGCAGATGGGTTCTGCTCAATGACATGATCTTTTTCCACTTCATCATGATGTACCTCTTTAATATCAGCTGAAAGATCTCTGTCTTTTAAATAATCAGTTGCTTCATCCACATGTAAACCGATCAATCTGTTTAATGTTATTTTTTCTGGACCTTTACTAATTTCAAAAATAACATTTGTATCTCGGGGCACAACTTCGTCACCTGGTGAAGGTTGGTATTGAGCAATAATTTCGCCTACTGGACGATCCGAGAATTCCTCGTAGAACTTAACATCATTAAACCCTTCCTCAAGAAGGATTTCTTCAATACGTTCATAGTTCTTGCCAACATAATCATCAACAACAACCGCCTCAGGCCCTAAACTGACATAGACCGTAATATCTTTCCCTTCTTTTATCGTGTCATCGGGACGTGGATAAGTTTCGATCACGTGGTTTTCTTCTACTTCTTCATCATGTTCTTCTTCTTTCAACACATTCAATTTTAAATCTTCTAATTCTTGAAGTGCTTCTTCATAACTTAATCCGGATACATCCGGAACTTGTACATCTTTCGGTTGAAATAAACTAGGTAACACGAACAATGCTAATAATATTGCTCCGAACAAGATCACAAATAAACTTGTAACCCAAATAAATGTTTTTTTACGCTTTTTCTTTTTCTTTTCTTTCGGTTTATCCTGTTCTTCATTTTTAGTACCATTCGTAACGATTGTTGTCTCTTCATCAACCGGATTATTCTTTACACTGTCATCATCTTTCACAATCGGTATAGCCTTTGTAATCGTATCGTCAGTGTCTGGTGGCTCGTATTTAGCTACATGTAATTGATCCGGATCTAATGCATGTGTTAATTCAGCTTCCATTTCAAAAACTTCCTGATAACGGTGAAACGGATCTTTGGCTGTTGACTTTAAGACAATATTTTCTACAGATTGAGGTACTCTCGGATTAAATTCCTTGACTGACGGTGTTTCAGATTGTAAATGTTTAAGTGCAATCGAAACGGCTGATTGCCCTGAAAATGGCAACTGACCTGTTAATAATTCAAATAAAACAATTCCTAAGGAATAGATATCTGATTTGCGATTAGCCTTACCACCTCGTGCTTGTTCTGGTGACAAATAATGCACAGACCCTAACATCGAATTGGTTTGTGTCAAAGCAGTTGCACTTAATGCAATCGCAATACCGAAATCAGTTACCTTAATTTGACCATAAGGGTCGATTAATATATTTTGCGGTTTGATATCACGATGAATTAAGCCATTATCATGTGCATGTGAAATAGCAGAAGTAATTTGCGTCATAATTTCTATAACTTCCTCTACTTCTATCGGTGCATGCAATTGTATGTATTGCTTTAACGTCATTCCATCCACATATTCCATGACCATATAATATATTTGATCTTCTTCCCCAACATCAAAGATGTTAACGATATTTGGATGTGATAAGCTCGTAGCTGCTTGTGCTTCTCGATGAAATCTGGTAATAAACTCATCATCATTGGCATATTCTAAGCGTAATACTTTAATCGCTACCTGTCTCTCCAGAATAGTGTCATTTCCCAGATAGACATTGGCCATTCCACCGCCACCAATTAATTTAATGATCTCGTATCGTTCATTTAACACTTTTCCTTCTAACATGGCGGTTCACCAACTTCTTCGTGCTGTTTAATAATCGCAAGCGATATGTTGTCTTCTCCACCGCGTTCATTAGCCAAATCAATTAATGTTTGACTTAGCTTATCATCTTCTGTTCGCATAATTATTTCATGTAGTTCTTCATCCGTAATTTTATTGGTTAATCCATCGGAACAAATTAATAATCGCTGATATTCATCCCACTGAGCATGAAAAATATCCGGTTCTAAATCTGGTTCTGTACCTAAGGCCTTTAGAATAACATTCTTTTTTGGGTGTACTTGCGCATCTTCTTCTGATAATTGTCCAGTACGGACCAGTTCACCTACTAAGGAATGATCAGCTGTTACTTGTTTCCAAGTCGATTGATTGAATAAGTATGCACGGCTATCCCCAATATGACCAATTACAAGCTCTTGTGCAGTACAAATTGCAACCACAATGGTAGTTCCCATACCTTGACAAGCAGTGTCCGACTGTGCTTTTTTAAATACCACATTATTTACTTTCTTAACAGAATCTGCTAACCAATTTTCCAAATCTAACTTTTCCAAAGGTTCATCCAGTTCGGACCACATTTTTTCTATTTGTTCAATGGTAAGTTTACTAGCCACATCTCCTGCTTGATGTCCGCCCATACCATCAGCTACCACTGCAAGTAACGCATTTTCTCCAGGGAAAACAGCTACAGCATCTTCATTTAGTTTACGGATCTTACCTTTGTCGGATTGATATACATATTTCATTTCAACACCTCTTCTCCCAGTCAACTATCCTTAACTAGTCTTGTCATGAAAAAGCCATCACTATTAATATCTTGAGGGAAAATCTGAATCCCCCACTCACTACGACCGCTACTGTCCTGTAATATTTCTGGAAGTTCAGCAAAAAATGCCGGATCCACTCGATAATTTGGGTGTTTTGCGAGGAAGTCCTTGATAACTTCTTCATTTTCCTCTTGATCAACGGTACAAGTGCTATACATCAGTTTACCTTCATTTTTTAATAATGGTTCTACATGGTGTAGAATTTCCTTTTGAATCGTTGCTAGCTTCCTGATGTCCTCACTTGTCTTATTATATTTTATATCAGGCTTACTTCGAAGTACACCAAGACCAGAACAAGGTGCATCAATAAGAATTCGATCAAATGTATGGTTAACATGCTTTTCTTGTAGCTTTCGCGCATCTGATTGCGCTGCTTGAATAGATGTTAGCCCTAATTCTTTGGCTTTTTTGTTGACTAATGCTGCTTTTTTCGCGTGCAAATCATACGCAAATACAGTCCCGCTATCATTCATTTTTTCAGCGATATGTGTTGCTTTTCCTCCAGGTGCACTACATGCATCAAGAACGGTCATTTCTTCTTTTAAATCCATCAATTCCGCAACCAACATAGAGCTTTCATCTTGAATGGTAAATAAAGCTTCCTGAAACGTTTCATCTTTCAAAATATTACCTTCTTCAATTACTAAACCTTGCTCTGAAATACTGGATAATCTCACCCTTATATGACTATCTTCCAACCGTGAAAGTAATTGCTTCCTTGTTATCCGCTGCGGTTGGACACGAATAGACACTTGTTTATGCGTAATATTGGTTTGACACATTTGTTCGGTGGTTTCGATTCCGTATTGCTGATTCCATCGCTTTACTAACCAGAGTGGATGACTTGTTTCGATACTGACTCGTTTCACTGGATCATTTATAAGCTCATAATCAGGAAAACCGTCCCGCTGTGCCGAGCGTAAAATACCATTGACAAAGTTGGCAATACCTTTATGTCCTTTTCGTTTAGCAATTTCAACAGATTCATGAATCACGGCATGATCTGGCACTTTGTCTAAATACTTCATTTGGTAGAAAGATAAATAGAGTAACCATTTCACCCATGTATCGATCTTTTTGTTCGATTTAATAAACGTGTTCAAATCATATTCAAGTGTTAGCTTTCGTTGCAATGTACCGTAGACGATTTCAGTAAGTAATCCGCCGTCTCTTGGTTCAAGTTGGTGTTTTTTTAGCATTTGATCAATAACTAGGTGACTATATCCACCTTGATCACTTATGCGCATTAAAAGGTCGAGTGCTATGTTCCTAATGTTGTATGATTGTTTTGTCATTCGCCTAGTTTCTCTCCTACTGTCATATTGCTCCCTACACCTCTAAGAAAATCTGCTGTCGTCATTTTTTTCTTTCCTGCTGGTTGTACTACTGTTAATTGTATTGCTTTGTGATCACCAGTTGCAACAAGAAGGCCTTCTTCACTAATGTCAATCACGCTACCAGCTTGCTCGTTAGTTGTTTTGTTTACCTTGGCTGCTTGATATACTTTCAATACTTTGCCATTCCATGTTGTAAATGCAACTGGCCAAGGATGTAATCCTCGAATACGATTATAAACATCTTGTTGTGGCTGCGTCCAATCAATTTTTTCTTGATCACGGGTAATATTTGGCGCAAATGTTGTTTGACTATCGTCTTGTGGCTTTCGATTAGCCTCCCCTGAAAAAATCGAAGGAATCGTTTCTAGTAATAAATCTGCTCCCAATTCTGATAGTTTGTCATGTAATGTTGCTACGTCATCATTGTCTTCGATGGTAACTTCTTTCTGACTAATGACATCACCAGCATCTAATTTTTCTGCCATATACATAATCGATATTCCCGTTTTATCATGCCCCTCGAGAATCGCATAATGAATCGGTGCACCACCCCTTAACTTGGGTAATAATGACGCATGAACATTAATACATCCAAACTTCGGGATTTCTAATAACCCTTTTGGCAGTATTTGTCCAAATGCAGCAGTAACAATAAGGTCAGGATTTCTCTTCTTAATTTCTTCATAGTCGTCTTTTATTTTTTCCGGTTGAAATACTGGAATATCATGCTTTTCTGCTGCTGCTTTCACTGGTGGAGGTGTCAGGATTTTTTTTCTTCCACGAGGGCGATCAGGTTGTGTTACGACTAAATCAATGTGGTAGTCTTCCTTAATCAATCCTTCTAAAACTGGCACAGCAAAATCTGGCGTTCCCATAAATATGATTTTCTTCATTTAAAAAACTCCTCTTACATTAATGAATATGGTTCAAAATCGACTTGTATCGTTAAATCATGTCGTTGAATATCATCATAATAATGTTCTTGTATTTTGCGAATAATTTCTCTTTGATTCGGTTCATCCTTATATTTTACCATGCACTGGTAGCGATATCTATTATTTATACGAACCATTGGTGAAGGAGTAGGACCTAAAATAGTAGCATGATCTGACAGATATTTATATAACAGCTTGCAAATTGTTTTGGTTACTTCCTGTGCCTTCCATTGATTTGGATGTGAAACTGTAATTAATGTCAAAAAATAATAAGGGGGATAATGAAAGCTTTTACGCATCTCCATTTCTTGCAAAAAGAACTGTTCATAATCATATTGACTAGCTAACTGTACACTGTAATGTTCAGGTGTATAAGTTTGAATAATTACTTCTCCAGGTAAAAGATGTCTCCCTGCTCGTCCACTAACTTGTGTCATCAGTTGGAATGTTTTTTCGGCAGACCTGAAATCCGGCAAATGCAACATCGCATCGACAGCTAAAACACCTACTAGTGTAACATTTTCAAAGTCTAGTCCTTTAGCAATCATTTGAGTACCTAATAAAATATTGGCTTGTCCATTTCCAAATTGCTCTAAAAGCTTTTTATGCGATCCCTTTCGTCTCGTTGTGTCAACATCCATTCGGATGACACTGGCCTCAGGAATATGTTCTTTTAAGGCTTCCTCGACTTTTTGCGTTCCTGTTCCAAAATAACGAATGGTATTACTTCCACATGTCTCACATTCTTTCACCATAGGTATCTGATGATCACAATAATGGCATTTTAATTGGTGAGAGCTTTTATGGAAGGTCAAGGCGATATCACAATTCGGACATTTCATCACATCTCCACATTCACGGCACATCACAAAGGTAGAATATCCTCTTCTGTTTAAAAATAAAACAACTTGCTGGTTCTGATCGATCCTTTCTTTTATCGCATCAAGTAATTTTCGTGAAAACATGGTGCGATTTCCTGCATATAATTCGTCACGCATATCGACAATATCGACAGGAGGCATCGCACCTTCATTCATTCGATCAGGCATTTCTAATAAGTGATAAACGCCTTTTTTTGCTCTAGCATACGATTCTAACATTGGTGTCGCACTCCCTAAGACTACAGGACAGTTATGATAAGCACCTCGCTTTTTAGCAACTTCTCGTGCGTGATATCGTGGTTGTTCATCTTGCTTATAACTGGTTTCATGTTCTTCATCAATGATGATAATACCAATATTCTCAAATGGCGCAAAGATTGCCGATCTTGCTCCTACAACAACTTTCACTTCTTGTTTATGAATCTTTGTCCACTCATCAAATTTCTCTCCTGGTGATAATGCACTATGTAAAACCGCCACTTCCGACCCAAATCTGCCTTTAAAACGTTGCACCATCTGTGGTGTAAGTGCAATTTCAGGAACCAATACAATGGCCTCTTTCCCTTGATTTAACACTTTTGCGATCGCTTGTAAATACACTTCTGTTTTACCGCTACCTGTTACACCATGTAATAGAAAGACTTGATCTCGTTTCTCTTCAATTGCTTGCCAAATTGGTTCGATCGCTTGTTGTTGTTGCTTACTTAATGGTAATGGTTGTGTTCTTTCAAATTCGTTACCTTGATAGGGATCGCGATAAACCTTTTTTTCTATTTTCTTTAAGAGCTTCTTCTCGACTAATTGATTAATAGTAGCTGTCGTCGTTTTGAAATTAGTTAAAAGTTCTTTTTGTTCGATCGGATCAGGATGTTGAATAAAATAATCAATGATTTGTTTTTGTTTTTTCGCCCGGTTCGATATATCTTCTAATGCTTCCTCTAATAAGTATGTCTCTTTATCCGGTGCAATAAACAATTTTGTTTTCTTCGTTTCTTTAGATTTAACGATATAATTGATTTGAACATGTCCGTTGCGTACCTCTTTTAATAATAGATTATAATTACCATTTCTTTCGATAAATTCATCGTAATCAATAACAGCTCTTCCTGCAAAAAGCTTTTGTAATTCATCTGGTAATTCGTAATCTGTTAATGCCTCAATTTCCTTCTTGTATTTTGCCTTTAATATCTGCGGTAACATCGCCTGATATGTTTGGATATAAAAGCTAACCGTTTGCTCGCTAATCCATTTACCTAGTTGCAATAACTCCTCTGTTAAGACCGGTGTAAGATCCATCACTTCATCAATAGATTTGAGTTTATCAAAATCAGAGTGATCAACAACGTCTAATACAAACCCCATTATTTTTCTTGGCCCAAATGGAAGTGATACACGCATACCTTTTTGCACGAGATTCTCTAGCTTTTCTGGTATCAAATAATCAAACGTATGATTTGTCTGGTTTGAGGGGACATCCACAATAACTTTTGCTACTCGCATACTTAAACCTTCCTTAGTTCAGAATCTATTAGTTGAATAATCTGTTTGGCAATGTTCTTTTTGCTGTCCTGTTCAATTGCCTGTTCTTTCCCATCTCTCGTCATAAATAAAACTTCATTTCGATCAGAAGCAAACCCGATATCTTTACGGCTAATATCATTGAGTACAATGGCATCTAGATTTTTATTCTCAAGCTTTTTCCTTCCGTACCTCACAATATCTTGTGTTTCTGCAGCAAATCCAACTATAAATTGCTTTGTTTTGTGTTGTCCAAGATACTGTAGAATATCCGTAGTCCTTTCCATTTCCAGCGTTAATGGTCCATCTTGCTTTTTCATCTTGTGTTCGTTTCTTAATGTTGGACGGTAATCTGCTACTGCAGCGGCCTTAATAATAATATCCATATTCTCATAGCGGCTTTTCACTTGTTCAAACATTTCATCCGCACTTGATACCTCAATCGTTGTGACGTTTACCGGAGGGGTTAATGTTGTTGGTCCTGTTATTAAAATGACTTCCGCCCCGTTTTCCATAGCTACTTGTGCTAGTGCATATCCCATTTTTCCAGAAGAGTAATTGGTAAAAAAACGAACCGGATCTAAAGCTTCTCGAGTCGGACCCGCTGTAATTAATACTTTCTTCCCCATCCAGTTATTTGTTCGATTTGTTTCCATTTCCAATAGTTCGACGATGTTTTCCGGTTCTTCCAATCGACCTTTTCCAATATAACCACACGCCAGATACCCATCACCTGGTTCGATAAAGCGGTAACCCCAATTCTCCAGTGTATGCAGATTCTGAATCACAGCTGGGTGCTGATACATATGAACATTCATGGCAGGTGCGACATAAACAGGTGCTTGTGTAGCTAAAAGAGTAGTAGTTAACATATCATCCGCAATCCCGTTTGCTATTTTGCCTAAGATATTTGCCGTAGCAGGAGCTAACAACACTAAATCAGCCCAATCTGCCAAATCGATATGTGCTATTTTTGCAGGATCTTTTTCATCAAATGTATCTGTATAAACCGGATTTCTTGATATCGCTTGAAAAGTAAGAGGTGTCACAAATTCAGTTGCATGTTCCGTCATTATTACTCTCACATCTGCCCCTGCCTGCGTTAATTTACTAGTTAATGCAACTGCTTTATAAACAGCAATGCCACCAGAAACTCCTAAAACCACTTTCTTTCCGTTTAACATATCGGTAACCCCTTTCCTGATATAGAAGAAACCCCCGCAAGCAGAAGCAATGCGAGGGGGGCTCTTCTATTCAACATCGATATTATTCATTGATCATTTTATACTCAGGATCTACTGTTAATTTCTCCTCTAAAATTTCCTCCAAAGCAAGCCCTACGAAAGTTGCTGCTCTAGGAGTTTCTACCTGGTGCATTTTCGTATCTTGAATTTGTCGTGCTCTTTTGGCAGCAAGTGTTACTAATGTGTATTTGGAATTAATTTTTGTTTGTAATTTATCAATCGATGGCTCCAAAATCATTTTTCATCTACCTCCAATAATGCTTTGTATTGTTTTGCCACTCTTTCGCGTTTACAATGTTCACTTTGTACAATTGCACGAACTTTTCTGACAGCTTCATTTATATTATCATTTACCACAACATAATCATATTTATCCATCATTTCAATTTCATTTCGTGCTTCTTTCAACCGGTTCATGATAAGGTCTTCTGTTTCCGTTCCACGGTCGATAATTCGATTTTTTAATTCTTCAAGACTAGGTGGTATTAAAAAGATAAAGACACCTTGCGGGAAGTTTTCTTTCACTTGTAATGCACCTTGAACTTCAATTTCAAGAAAGACATCATGGCCTTTCTCAATTGTATCTTCGACATATTGTTTTGGTGTGCCGTAATAGTTGCCAACATACTCGGCATATTCTAACATTTTTTTCTCATCTATCATTTGTTCAAACTGCTCACGTGTTCGATAAAAATAATCGACACCTTCTTGTTCTCCTTCACGCATCGCTCTTGTTGTCATAGAGATAGAATATTTTAAATTCGTATCTTGTTCAAATAACGCTTTTCGTACTGTTCCTTTTCCTACTCCAGATGGTCCAGATAGAATAAACAGTATTCCTTTCTCATCTATCAACATAGCTCCTCCTACTACTCTTCATTTATTTCGTCATGACTAATCACTCTTTGGCCGACAGTTTCTGGTTGAACAGCTGACAACACTACATGGTCACTATCTGTAATGATAACCGCTCTTGTTCTTCTGCCATATGTAGCGTCTACCAGTTTATTATTATCTCTTGCAACCGTAATAATACGTTTGATTGGAGCAGATTCTGGTGACACAATGGAAATAATTCTATTCGCAGACACCACGTTTCCAAAACCTATATTAATTAACTTCAAACTCATCTCGAGCTCCCCCTTAAATTGTAAAGAACAACTTATTCTACATTTTGTATTTGTTCTTTCATTTTTTCTGCTTCACCTTTTAAATAAACAATTTGCTCACTGATCCACACGTCATTTGACTTAGAACCTATTGTATTTAACTCTCTGTTTAATTCTTGAACAATAAAATCTAATTTTCTACCAATCGGATCAGTCTCCTCCATTATTTGCTGAAATTGCTTAATATGACTTTTTATTCTCGTTAACTCTTCAGAAATGTCGCCTTTTTCTGCAAGTAGTGCAACTTCCTGATAGAGTCTCGAATCTTCGGAAACAGGCGTATCTTCAAGATAACTGTTAATACGCTCAAGTATTCGCTCTTGATACTCTATTATAACAATTTTTCGTCTTTCACCCAACTGTTTTATATTATGAAGTATATTTTCTGTTCTCATCAAGAGATCTTTTCTTAACTCAGCTCCCTCGGTTGTTCGCATTTGATTAACTTTAGTGACCGCTGTTTCCAATGTTTTTTTTACATGTGTTTCTGTGTCAGAGTTTATTTCTTCCTTTTCTTCTATGTGAAATATATCAGGAAACTGACTAATCATTTCCACTGAAATTTCTCCGGCCAACTGGTATTTTGTTTGTAATTGTTTTACATGATCAACGTATTGATCCACTAAGTCCCAATCTGTCTTTAATTGTTTACGGTGTGTATAGGTACCAGAAATATGTATAGAAACGTTGATTTTTCCCCGTTTCATCTTATTTTGGATGATTTTTTTTAATTGATCTTCAATAGGCAATAAAAAATGAGGCATATGAAAAGTAATGTCGAGATAGCGATGGTTAACCGCTTTAATTTCTGCACTAATTTCTAAATGTTCATTCCGAAACTCTTCTCTGCCAAAACCAGTCATGCTTAACATATTTCATATCCCTTCCATTTACAGTATAAACACTAGTTTCTAACCATAATCATCATATCAAAAATTCTATTCAATAGACAAATAATTCTTTTACCTATGAAATTTGTGTTCAAAAAGTTGCCAAATAAGAAGCCAGAAGGTAAAGCGATGTAATTTCGAATAGCGAAACGTGTGCTTTTAAATACGTGAGCACAAAGAAAAGCTCCATAGAACTACATCGTACGCCGGAAAAGTGTTCTTTTTTCCAAGGTACGGAGAAACAAGAAAACAAAGAGATTCGCCGCTTATCATTTCGTGACTTTTTGAACAACTTCTATAAGAAATGGTATAATGAAAGAATGAGGTGATTGAAATGGTTTTTGATGGAATTGTTACACGTGCAATAACTCACGAACTTCATCAGGAAATGGCATCAGGGCGTGTATTAAAAATATATCAACCTACAGATACCGAATTATTATTTACAATTCGAAAGTTCGGTACCAATAAACAACTTTTAATTAGTGCTCATTCCAGCTATGCTAGGATCCATTTTACAACAGATACATACGAAAATCCTCCAGAACCTTCTATGTATTGTATGATGCTTCGCAAGTATTTAAATGGAAGCTTTATTGAATCGGTTGAGCAAATGGAAAACGAACGAATCATTCATATTCATTTTCAAACGAAAAATGAAATCGGAGACCAAAGCGTAAAAACATTGATAGTAGAACTGATGGGCAAACATAGTAATATCATTTTAGTTGATCAAGAACGTCAGGTAATACTTGAAAGTATTAAACATGTATCAAGTGCTCAAAATCGACACCGATCGATTTTACCTGGTAGTACGTATGTGCAACCACCTGATCAAGGTAAATACAATCCGTTAACCATTGACGGGGATACCTTTATTCGCAAATTGGATTTCAATGCAGGTAAACTTGATCAACAAATTGTCAATACCTATATGGGGGTTTCACCTGTTTTAGCTAAGGAAATAGTAGCGCAAGTAGGGATTGGAAAAACAGATGCATTTATAGACGTATTTACAAACATTCAACAACAAATACTAGAACATCAATATGAACCTTTTATATCGAGGAATAAAAAAGAAGGATTTTATGTTTTACCTTTATCGTTCAAAGATGGAGAGAAAGAGTATTTTAATTCTGTAAGCAGTATGTTAGATACGTTTTATTCCGGTAAGGCTGAACGTGACCGAGTAAAACAAAAAGCTGGTGATTTATTACGCTTTTTAACGAATGAACAAAAGAAAAACAAACGAAAGTTAGTGAAATTAGACAAAACATTGGAGCAAGCGAAAAATGCAGACCGCTACCAACGAGATGGAGAATTGTTAACAGCTCACATGCATTTAGTGAAGAAAGGCGATAAAGAAGTCACAGTAGTCGATTACTATGACCCAAATCAAGCAGAAAGAACGATTGCTTTAAACGAGAATAAAACACCAAGTGAAAATGCGCAAGCTCTATTCAAAAAGTATCATAAATTAAAAACGTCGAAACAGATGGTTGAAGAAGAGAAAAAGAAAACCTATCAAGAAATGGAATATTTAGACCAAGTGATCGAACAAATCGACACTGCTAGAGAGCAGGATATCGAGGAAATACGTGAGGAGTTACAGGAACAAGGATATTTAAAGAAGCGACAAACAAAAACAAAGCAAAAAAAGAAAACGAAAAAACCAGTTCCGGAAACCTTTTATGCTTCAGACGGAACCGAAATTTTGGTTGGAAAAAACAATAAACAAAATGAATATTTGACCAATCGTATAGCACGCAAGGATGAAGTCTGGTTGCATACAAAAGATATTCCCGGTTCACACGTTGTGATTCGTTCAACAGATCCTAATGAAGATACGTTACTGGAAGCAGCACAGTTGGCCGCTAATTTCAGTAAATCCAAACATTCTTCTTCTGTTCCGGTTGACTATACGTTAATCAGACATGTAAAGAAACCAAATGGTGCGAAACCAGGCTTTGTCACCTATGACAACCAAAAAACATTGTTTGTGACACCTGATCAAAGCTATTTGACAAAGTTAAAAACAAAACCATCAAGCTAAACGCTAGTCGGTCTATATGCACTCCCTTAGGGTGGGACAGAACTTAAAAATCTGTTCTCACTTAAGGGGGAGTTTTTATGTCCGATAATTTAAAATTTAGTCTATCAGTTTATAAACCTTGTAATTCATTGACCGTGATAAACTGATACTCTCTCTCGGATAATGTTTCTAAAATACCTTCGATGGCCTTAAGTTCTTGTCCTTTATCGTCATACATCGGATGCATCAAGATAATGGATCCCGGTTCAATATTTTCTACCACGTAATTAACTTTATCTTCAGCTTGAACATAAAAACTATCTGGTTCAAGATTCCACATAATCGTTTCGATGTTATTTTTATGTAAATACCATGGCAACGCGAGAAATTTCTTTCCGTTCGGTGGGCGAAAATCAATTTGTCCTTCATAACCAATACCTCTAATTAATTGGTCTGTTTTTTCAATTTCGTTTTTAATAAACGATGGCGATTTGAAAATCATTCGATTGTGAGAATAAGTATGATTCGCTACCTGGTGTCCAGCTTGCACGATAGCCTCAGCCTCTTCTGGGAAATCTTCTATATATTCCCCAATCAGAAAAAATGTCGCTTTTGCATTATATGTCTCTAACAACTCTAGAATCTCATGAACATTTTCAGTAGGACCGTCATCAAACGTCAATGCTACGACTTTTTCATTTGTTTCAACTTGGGCAGTTAAATCTCCAAATAATTGAAAGGTTCTAGACTTCATTAACTTATACCCACCAAATAATATGAATACGAAACAAATAACCATGATAGTAATTAAAACGATTGGTTTTCTCATAGCCAATACCTTCTCTTCATCATATTATCAATAACTTGAATAAACTGATACTCCATTAATATAACACAGAACATCAACTAGGTGTATGGACGATAGCAAGACTCTCATTCACAATATAGTAGAGTAATAAAAAAATAACAGCCTAAAAATCATATGATTAACAAGCTGTTTTTAATTCATTTTTATCTTCTTTTGCTTTATTGACATCGAACAACACTGAAGGGAATATTTTGAAATACCCTTAAAATATAGTTGTGGACTAGCTTTTACTTCCTTGTTTATTATCTCTCATCCTCCTATTCAACGGTAAGAAAGGAACTACTTGAAGGACAATGATCAAGGTCGATATTCAGTCTTTTCCACCACCCCAAGCAAATACATATGCCACCTATAAATTTGAACATACTGATCAAACTGTAATTAATACTCTATTAACTAAATTAATTCTAGAAAAGCGATTCATGAAACTATCTTTTGTTGGACTCAGAAAAATATGAAAAAAAGCAATTCCTCTTAACCCCATCACAAGTAGGAATTTAGAGGAATTGTTTTTAATTCTACTGTGATTAGAACGTAATCTTATCTACCTAAAAATTAACCACTCTACATATATTCATCGTAATTATCCTTTTTTCATACAAACGAGCATATACTTAGATTTGATGTGGTGTGTTATGACCTAACAACTCTTGGATATGCTCTAATGGTATGCCCTTAAGTTATATGCTTATGACCACAATTGACCAATTATGAGTAGATCAGCAATCAAAAACCACCAGTGAGTACCTGAACGGTTATTTTATTGTTGATTATTAGGATCCATTTTTCCTGCACCTCGTTGGATTCTCATTTCTAAAGGAGGTGTACCATGAATGTATGTTGGTCCTGGTTGCAATTTAGGTTTTTGTCCCATAGCTTTTGGATGTTGAATATATTCAAAATTAGCCTGACCATCAAGAGTTGGACCATTTGCCCATCTTCCTGTACTGCTTTCTTCTCCTTCAGAATAATTCATAAACGCATATGAAACTTCTTGTTTTTCATACTCTTGGTTAAATGTACTGGGAACTACAGAACCTTGAGATTGTTCTAACTCTTCAATCGCAGCCATCCATTGATTTTGATGCATTGTATCACGCGCAATTAGGAATGAAAGCATATCTCTAACTCCTGGGTCCGTTGTCATCTCATACAATCGAACTACTTGAAGTCGCCCTTGAGATTCTGCATTGAGATTCGCCCTAAAATCAGCTAGCAAGTTTCCACTGGCTATTGTATAACGAGCAGTCCAAGGATAACCTACACTATCATTAGGCTGTGCACCTAACCCATTAACAATTGCGTGTTGGGGGTTCATACCGCCTAGAACAGCTTCAACTGCTGGATCTTTAGCTACTTGTTCTTGATCATGAGCAGGCGCACCATCTAATAGTTGAGCAATCATTGTTGCAATCATTTCAACGTGTGCTATTTCTTCTGTTGCAATATCGAGAATCATATCTCGGTACTTACCTTCAGCACGACAATTCCATCCTTGAAATAAATATTGCATCATAACAGACATTTCACCATACTGTCCACCTAGGATTTCTTGTAATTTTTTCGCATATACTGGGTCTGGCTGACTTGGTTTGGCATCATATTGTAGCTCCTTAATATGATAAAACATTTTACTAACCTCTCCTTTTTGCTAGGTATAGTACTACTCAAGATTAGGTTTAGTAAAATATATCCTTTATATTAGATGAAATAAATTCCATTCATTAAGTTATAGGAAGGGCTTGACCATTCGAAATAACGATAAATATTCTAAAGAATCTGCTGATCCACACTATTAATAGGTTTATTTATTATTCTACTTATTTATAGTTGATTATCCATTCCGATGATTGAGTTATAACATAGCATTATTTTATATAGCGAAAGACAAGAGGTATTAAAGTTAAAGATTTAGAAAGGAAGTGCATATGATGACCATTATATTAGGACCAGTAATTATAAATAGTAATGAAGGTATACTATCAAGTAACATATTTATGGCTTCTCCAACATCAACAAGTAAAGTCGTTGCCGGTGCTGGAAGTTTTAACACAGGCGATTGGATAACAACCAATAATTTCTTTAATAGTTCTTCAACTGTTGATCCAGATACAATTGACTCGAACATTGATGATAAGATTTAAATTGAAATGTAATATTTAACTTAGGGGGTTCTAGAATGTCGGGTTCTTTCTTTAGATCAGTCACTATTAATAGTAATGAAGGATTTATTTTTAAAAATGCATTAAATGTAGCTCCACCTTCTACAAGTAAAGTAGTGACTGGATCAGGAAGCTTTAATACGGGTTTTTTTACTTTCAATAATAATGGAATTAATACGAGTAGTGCAATTGATCCTGATGCAGAAGATTCAAATATTATAGATCCGATAGAGAGGGATGTCGGCGAAATTTAAATAATGCTCTTTACAAGTGTACCTATTAGAAAAAACGCCTACAATAAAGTCTAATCAAGTACCACTCAAACATTAGCTATTACTTTTTAAATTCCAAGTGCACAGGCTGGTAATTATTCCGACGCAAATTATAGCTATAGTCGATAATAGCAAGGTTTCTATTGATATAAATATTCCACCTATCATTATAATTAAGGCATCCATCATAAAAATAATAACACCAACATTCAATCTAGTCATTCTAGAAAGCAGTTGTGCCAGTAAATCAGTTCCACCTGTACTTGTTCTAAAACGGAGGAGAATCCCTGTTCCAACTCCAATAAATACACCTCCAAGCATAGAACTAATTACAGAAGGCAATTGCAATAAAGGTTAAAAAAGAATGCTGTAATGGAGCAAGGTAATCGATGGCAAATGAAGAAACCAGCATTCCATGTAGACTGTTATAAAAGTAATCTTTTTGATGAATCCAGGCTAATATAAAAACAGGAACATTTAAGAAGATGATGACTAAGACAGCTTGTATGCCGACCAAGTATTTAATAATTAAACCTAAGCCAATCATTCCACCATCCAATAGTTTAAAAGGAATTAAGAAAAAATTTACACCAATCGCTAACAAGATGCTGTCAATTATTATCGTAAATATTTTTTAATTATAAACATATCGATCATCACCAAATCTCACTTGATTTCAGACATGTTTATTTATATGAAAGGAGTGCTTTTGTTTAGACTAAAAACTGTAACTATAAATACTCCATGTATGAAGACTAGTATTCATTTAATATTGGTATTTACATTGTACGAGTCTGTCACTTCCACAATATACCAGTTTTTATTGTTAAAACTGTGGCAAATTATCTAAGTTATTGCTTGGATCACCATCTGCATCACTACGCAAATGCTTATCGCCATCCCGTCCTTTAAATGTATTGACATGTTCAATCTCACCGTTATCTGCCATTTGTTGTGCTTGTTTATAATCAACAACTTGTCCAGAGGATAATTTCATTTTCACAATATCTCCATCTTCATTTTTTTGAACGGCTACAATTTGTTCAGCCATTATATCGCCTCCTTTATTTCCTATTATGGCTATTTATTAAAAATTTATTATAGTGCAATTGATCATTTAGTCATAAGAAGGGAAGTGTTTTAAATTTAACAAAGAATTTTCTTTTTTTAAGGCCTTTATTGAGAAACATGTTATGTCCTAGGTTATCATAATTCCCTGTTCCCATTATCATAGTTTAAAAAAGAGAGAATTACTCTATACCTAAGAGTAATTCTTAATTGGAAAACTGCTTCATGACATTCAGTAATTCTTCAATGGTTTCTTGTCCCTCACCTTGCTTGATCGCTTCACTGACACAATGTTTGATATGTCGTTCTGTGACTGAAAACCCTACATTTTTAAGTGCTGATTGAATGGCACTTATTTGAACTAATACCTCTACACAATATCGATCATCTTCTACCATTTTTTGTATTCCCCGAACCTGACCTTCTATACGTTTTAAACGGTTAATGACTTTTTGTTTCTCATCATTGCTTCTTGGCTTAATTGGTTGGTCGTGTAAAAATTCATCCACAAAAACACTTCCTCTCTTTGGACTTATGTCATATCCAACATGAATAATTATATTTTTTGCAAGCGAACTGATAAAGTAAAGCTATTATATCATATCAATGAATTACCAGTTATCGTTCAATCGCTAGTCAATATATAGTACACTCGGATTATTGTTGAATCCTTAGTTACCCATAATAACTCCATAGTTGTAGTTATCTATCTAGTTAATGAGATCGCCTCGTCGACTTACACAATTTTGCATTTAAAAAGTTATATATAAACTTAGCCCCTGTTAGGATTACCTTATTACAATGATTGAAACCTTTTATACATCCAGATCGTATATAAATTAGAGAGGAGCTTGAAAACATTATGAAGAAGAACCTACTACTAATTGCTTTTGTTTTTTCTATTTTTTTACTACCTCAACAAGTCTTGGCAGTCGATTTTTCCATTACAAACACAGAAATTAATGCATATTTACAGGAAGATGGTGATGTACAAGTTAAAGAGCAACACACCTATCAATTTGATAGTGACTTTAATGGAATCACCCGGACATTGATACCGAAAGAACAGACAGAAATAACAGACTTCCAAGCATTTGAAAATGACCGCTCTTTAGATGTTGAACAAGAAGAGAATCTTTTTAAAATTTATCGAAGTGGTTCAGAAGAGGAGATCCAAATTGACCTCTCATACACCATTACCAATGGAGTAGAACTATACACGGACTTGGGGCAATTTTACTGGCCTTTCTTTGACACCAGTAACGAATCCACGTATCAAAATATGGATATTTTTATTCATCCGCCTCAAGCAACTGAAGATGTGCTGACATTGGGGTATGATGAAGCTTATGAAACTTCGAGTATAGCTTCAGATGGGATTGTGCATTTTGCCATGGGTGAAGTTGAAAGCGGGACAAATGGTGACATCCGTGTAGCTTATAATGCTTCACTTTTCCCTGCGGCGGATCTTAAAGAAAACAAGACAATTCGCGAAGATATTCTAGCAGATAAAACTGAATTAAAGGCAAAACAAGAGGCATACGAGAATAGACAAGATCTATTAAGCCGTATCTCCCCTTATATTGTTAGTGGCTTATTTATTTATTTAATCGCGCTAGTTATGATCGGATGGAGAAAAAAGAACAGCAGAATAAGAGAAGTAGAACGTAGCTCCATGCAATCACTATACTTACCGAATCAAGGGTTGAGTTTACCAGCTACTATTCTTTATATAAGAAATATGTCAGTGAGTAGTGAATTGGTTTCGGCAGCATTATTAGATCTGGTTAGAAAAGGGTATGTTAAACGAGATGGCGAAAGTAAATTTGTTGTCGTAAGTTCGAACACAGACTTTCAGCATGAGAACATATTAATCGAATGGTTATTCCATAAAATAGGTGAAAAAGGTGCATTCTCCTTAGAAGATCTTGATGCCTATACAAAGAACAAAGATAACCATTCGACATACCACAGTGACTTTGGCAAATGGAGGGAAGCTGTAAAAGAAGAGGTAAAACAGAACCAGCTGTTTGAAAAGAAAAAAGGAGTTCGTTGGACAGCCGGTATTGTCAGTCTTTTAATCATTCCCTTTATTATCATGCTAGGTGTACATTCTCTTTTCATGTGGATGATTTTCTCTATCTTTCTAAGTATCTCCTTATTGCTATTCGCTATATTCTACCAACCTCAAACTATTCAAGGGGTTAGGATCAGACAACAATGCAAACATCTCAGCTCGAATTACGAGAAAATCAGTGAAAACGATTGGAATGACTCGATGAGTGATGAACAAATGAAAGCATATATTTATGCAATCGGTACAGGTAATAAGTCGATGCAGAAGAAATTCGAACACCTTAGTAAGAACTTGTCTCCAACCTCTACAGCTGATAGTAGCTTACAAACAAATGACTTAGTGATGTTTATGCTTATTGCGAGTGCAGTGACTAATCAATTTGACAATGCTGATTCGACGGTGTCCGCTACTACTAGTAATAGTGGAAGTATTCCTGGCGGAGGAACAGGAGTTGGTGGTGGCGGTGGCGGCTCAGGTGCCTTCTAATAATAACAGAGGTTTCGATCCTAAATTGAGTGATCGAAACCTTTTTATTAATTTAGTAATAACATCTCACGTTACTAAACATGAACCTCTCATCACTAAAGTGACGAGTTTCTAATGTATCAACTTCAACCGATGCTTAACATTAGTGGGCGGGACACGACGCCCTCTATCCCCTCGGCAAAATTGTTAGGCGTTTACTTTGGAAGGAACCTTCTTTTGGTCCCTGTCCGTGTCGTAAAACACGGTAATAATGGGCACGTTGCTTGTTAAAATATTGGTTGATACTTTTCACTGTTTGGCCCTTGATAATGACAGGTTGGGACCCTGTATTATTGACAATGGTTGCCAAACCATGAACACCGAGGTCTATACCCATGACATGTTGTTCTTCCAGCTCTACAAACTCTTGCTCTTCCTCTTTCTTGATCACCAATTCTATCGTATACTCGCCATAGCTCGGAATGATTCTTACTTGTTGTAATGGTCCCTTAAGACCTCATTTTCCGATATTCAGTCTTTCCTTCGTATGGGGAAACCTGACGTATTTGTCGTCCTTCACCTTACATACCTGATTGGAAAAGACACAAGCGATTCTTCCATTCTTCGGTGCATTCTTAGGGATTTTTGGTCTCTCGGTATATTGGTGAGGATGGACTAGATAATCTTTTACGCTGGCAAAATAAGCCTTCCAATTTTGATACACCAGTCGCATGACTTGTTGATTGACTTGACCAGGTAATCCTCATTCCACAAGCCCTCACCTTGTCTGAAAAAAGTTAAAGCCTTTGTATAATTTAGTAGGAATTAGAGAAAATAAAAGGTAAGTATCGTTGAAACTTTGTAGCAGTCCTCATACAAATAACAAAGTAACCATGGAGGTGTTTTACTTGAATCAGCCATACCGATGCCCTAAATGTAAAACAAACCGTTCACGTTTTAATGTAATTGAACAAGTTGTCAAACCAGTAAAATTAAACTCAGCTACTGGAGAAGTGATCAATAATTACGAGCAGGAACCGTTAGAAGCTTTTCACGTCGCCTACAACGGACCTGCTAGGAGAATACAATGCGGTGTATGTGGCTTAATTGAAGATGAAAACACCTTTATTAAGTATGCTCAAACAACATAAATAAATCATGGAGGATGAATAAAAATGACCAAAAATCGCAAAGGACCAAAACAGCAGGAACAACCTAATTTATCCCAAAACGTACAACAGCCCTACGGTGAACCATTAGCAGGATCGCATAAAGTAAAAAATAAAAACCATTCCCGACAAAAACATGATGCATCACATGACATGTGAGAATAGGATCATTACAAAGTACTGGAAGAGAACAGGAGTTGGTGGTAGTAGAGGATCAGGTGCTTTCTAACAGTAAGAAAGGTTTCGATTACTAACATATTGTGAACGAAACCTTTTTTAGGTTTCAATGTAAAACGAGAAGTGCATTTTGCTAGAACGGTTGGTAAAAAAACAAAAAGATCCTCGTTATCAATTATTAATATTATCTCTTACAAATTCATAGGTCAGCTCAATGACTCTATGGTTTCCAGCTTCTGAAAAACCATGACCTTCTCCTGGAAAGACTTCCATTCTAGCATAAGGATATAATCTTGCTGCTCTCTCCCCATATTCAAGTGCTACTACATCATCCTCATCTCCATGAAAAATGAAAACATTTTTATCGAATTTGCCAATATGGTCGAACACATTATATTGATGAATCGATTCAAAAAATATTCTACCTAATCTAACGCCCCATACCTCATGTATATCAGGAATGCTCTCCAGTGTCGGAAACCTCTTATTCCAATCATCAGCAATACACAGTGCCGGAAATAGCAAAAGGAGACCTCTAATTTCCTCTACATATTCATCGGCCACTAAAGCGGATACTAATCCCCCTTGGCTTCCTCCGAATAGAAAGATATTTTCAGCATCGACATTCTCCCACTTTCTAATAGTTTCAACGATAGCACACAGGTCTTCTTTTTCTGTAAATATAGACATTTCATAACTCTTAAGATCACTCTTTGAATTGACGGAGCCACCACAAAAATCGAAGCAAATTGCACCTATTTCATTTTGAGCTAAATAGTCACTATTCATGGCAAAATCTTTATATGTTCCATTAAAACCATGACTAAAAATTACAACAGGACACTTTTTCTTATTATTAGGCATGTAAAAGATGCCATGAATTTCCCGCCCGTGATGTTTAATCTTTATCATTTCTTTGTGATAACTGCTCATATCGATACCCCCACCTTATGAAAATAGAGTTTACTATACTGATACATTCAAGTGTTTTTGTGCAAAATTTCAATATTTTCAGCTAAAAGAAATCGCCAACGTACTCGATCAATTACAAATATCAGTTGACATAGGTATTGTCGATAATAAGGCTTCAGCAAAAGTTGTGAGGTTATTTATGCTGAAAAATAGAACAAATACCGGACCTATTCCTGCTCCGCTTTCATTCTGTCAAAGAGACAATCACTGTGACCGTAACCGCCTCTTCAATAAGTAATTTTTCAACAATATCGTTGTGCTGGATAGTATATTGATCCATTTAACCAATGCTCTTAAAACTCACCCTCTAGTAGAAAAGGGGGTTATTTGTTCCCACTTTTCTACTTACTTTTCCACATGAATACCAATTTTGGCTCCATCAATCACTATAAACTTCATACCATCTTTTTTATTATATTCTAAACTTTTGATAAGAAGATTACTTTGCAAGAGATTTTTAAACTGTTCTATTATTTCTTTCATGGATGCATCCACATCAAAGACAAGGTTCACTCGTTGTTCTACAGGGAGGTTTAATTCCTTTCGGTATTGTTGAACTGCACGAATAAGTTCACGCGCTTTCCCTTCTTTACGTAAGTCATCTGTAATGGTTGTATTTAAGAAAACACTAAAAATTGAGTTAGAAGCCATCTCTACATCTTGATTTGTTTTTTGATGCACGATTAAATCATCTTTTTCTACTTGAATCTTTTCACCGTTTGGAGTATTAATTTCAACATAACCTTGTTCGACAACCTTTTTAGCATCTTCAGGAGTTAGAGATTGTAAAGTTTTTTGCACCACTCCCACCAGTTTGCCAAGTTTTGGACCTGCAGTTGGAAAATTTAACTTCAGTTCATATTGTACTGCATTACCGGAATGTTCTTGTAACTGAACGTTCTTTACATTTATTTCATCTTTAATGATATATAAGTATTTTTCAAGTGATTTTGTACTCTTTTTCGAACCAACTACAGTAAGCATAGATAGAGGTTGCTTTGTTTTAATATTTGTCATATTACGAGCGGAACGAGCAAGTTCTACCACTTGTAACACTCGATCCATTTCCATTTCTAACACTGGATCATCCTGTTCTTTATGTGCTTTAGGGAAATCAGAAAGGTGCACACTATTACCGGTTAAATTCAAATGAATATCTTCTGCGATAAATGGGGTAAAAGGGGCAATTAATCGGCTTACTCTGACTAATACGCTATACAATGTGTGGTAAGCTGATAACTTATCATGATTTAACCCCTCGCTCCAGAAACGTTCGCGCGATCTGCGTATATACCAATTACTAATTTGATCAATTAATATGGATAATTCTCTTGCTCCTGTTGTAAAATCATAACTATCTAAATATTCCATAACGTTTTGAGTTACAGTATTTAATCGAGATAGCACCCATTTATCTAGAAGAGACGGTTCACCTTGTTCATGTTTTTCAGGATCAAAACCATCTATTTCTGCATAAAGCGTGTAAAAGGAATGAACATTGTTCAATGTATCGACTAACTTAGATTTTGCTTGATTGACTATGTTTGCTGAAAAGCGTTTGTTATTCCAAGGTGCACTATCTGCAAGTAATGCCCAACGTAATGCGTCAGCACCATATTTTTCAACTAAATCCATCGGGTTGATGACATTCCCTTTACTTTTAGACATTTTACGACCGTTTTCATCTAATATGTGTCCCAGTGATAAAACACGTTTATAAGGGGCTTCTCCTGTAAAAAGAGAGGAAATCGTCAACAAGCTATAGAACCAACCTCTTGTTTGATCTACCCCTTCCGCAATTACGTCTGCGGGGAATTGCTTATGAAACAACTCTTTATTTTCAAATGGATAATGATATTGTGCAAATGGCATAGATCCACTGTCAAACCAAACATCAATCACTTCTTTAGTCCTTTTCATATTATTAGAACAAGAAGGACATTTCACTATTACTTTATCTACATATGGCTTGTGAAGTTCAAGATTTTCCTTGAATCCACTTTTAGCATGTTCCTTTAGATCTTGAATACTACTAGGTACATATTGATGATTACATTCGTCACAAATCCAAACATTCAATGGCGTTCCCCAGTAACGATTCCTTCCTAGATTCCAGTCAACCATATTTTCAAGAAACTTCCCAAAACGACCATTTTTCATATGATTCGGATACCATTGTACAATTTGATTGTTTTTTAGAATAGTCTCTTTCATTGCAGTTGTTTTGATAAACCAGCCTTCCATAGCATAGTAAATAAGTGGTGAATCACAACGCCAGCAATGAGGATAGCTATGTTCATACTTTTCTTTTGAAAATAGAAGGTTCTGGTCTGCTAGTAATTTGATAATTTTGACATCGCAATCCTTCGTAAATTCTCCAGCAAGTGGCGCTATTTCATCAGTATAGCACCCTCTTTCGTCTACAACGTTCACAAAATCTAGACCACTATCTTGAATAGCTTTGTAATCATCTTCACCATGAGCTGGGGCTAGATGAACAATACCTGTTCCACTTTCATCTGTTACAAAATTTGCAGAAATGACCTCATGACCACGTTCAACGGTTAAATAATTAAAAGGCGGCTGATAAGTTAACCCGACTAATTCGTGCCCCTTATGCTCACTAATTACATCATAATCATCCCCCAAAACATCTTCTACAAGTTCTTTAGCCAGGACATAAACCTCTTCATCTTGTTGCACTTTTACATACTCTAAATCCTCATGTACAGCAAGAGCTACATTGGATGGAAGTGTCCACGGTGTAGTAGTCCAACCTAAAAAGTACTCATGATCTTTCCCATCAATCTTGAATTTTGCTGTAACACTTAAATCTTTTACATCCTTATAATCTTGAGCTACCTCGTGGGAACTAAGAGATGTTTGACAACTAGGGCAATAGGGAGTAACTCGGTGTCCTCGATAAAGCAACCCTTTTTCGTGAACTTTAGAAAGAATATACCAAACACTTTCTATATACTCATTATTAAGTGTCACATAAGGATCATCCATGTCGACCCAATAACCAATTGCATCAGTAAACTTACGCCACTGCTTCTCATAATCAAAAACACTTTTTTTGCATTCATCAATAAACTTTTCTACACCATATTCCTCAATTTCTTGTTTACCAGAAACGCCGATTTTCTTTTCAACACCTAATTCTACAGGAAGACCATGGGTATCCCATCCTGCTTTTCGTATTACCTGATAACCACGCATCGTTTGATATCTTGCAATAAAATCTTTGATTACACGCCCTAAAACATGCCCAGCATGTGGAAGGCCATTGGCAGTTGGGGGGCCTTCATAAAATACAAATGATTTTTGTCCTTCACGATTTGTCACTGATTTTTGAAAAATATTATTCGCATCCCAATAGTCTTGAATTCGCTTTTCTCTTTCCATAGACATTTCGTTTACATTAACCTTTTGCATTTCATCACACCTTTACTATTTTTTTATAAGAAAAGCACAGAGCGCCCGCTTAAAAACGTAGCGTCTGGAGCTAATCAACTGAAATAAAGGAAAGAAATCACGGTGAGCTTTCGAACCGATGATTAACTTTCACCTAAAGACATAAGTGCGACTAAGCTTCTAGTCGTCTTCTTTATCGTAGCGTGATTCGTGAATTCGCCTAGTTTTTAGGCGCTTGCGTAGACAGCTGCGCAAATTTTATAGTTTCCTTTTATATAAGTAAGTATCCGCCGGTAGAACCGGCGGTTTTAATTT